>NZ_JBSSEP010000027.1:0-66020 GCF_054061835.1 Pseudomonas sp. TE12234 | reverse complement strand
GTAGCGTTTGCCCATTTTGGACATTGTTATGCACCTTCGCCCTCTTGATTAGTTGAGTCAATCAACAAGGGCGACAGGTAGCCTGACACGGAGGGACCGGAAAGAAAATATTTTCCTCCGCGTCCATATGATCGTAATATTTTTTGATGAAGTCATCGATAGTGTCAGCAATCACTCTCGTTTCCTGAGTTGTGTCCTCCAACATCTTCAGCTGTCCAGCAATGCGCCCAAACGCCTGATGATCTCGCTCAATATCCTTGACCCGCTGGTGGATCGGTGCATCAGTCGCTAGCAAGGCCAGTCGAATAAGTTCTTCATTTTCATGGTGGTGTCGCTCTGCATCACCATGCAAGGCTTCCAACATCTTGAACAACGGGCTGCAGTCATTGGAACCATGTCTCAGCTGCCTCAGCAACTCATTGATCTGAGTAATTTTTATAGCCACTTCATGATGATAGGCCTGAAGTTCTTTCAACAAGACGTTCATATCAAATCCTCGTCACGACACCAAACCATCACAGAAAAATATTTTTAACAAGCAACCTCATTTGATACCCACGCCTTTAAATTTCCATAATTTCCAACACCTTGCAGCACGCGTCGACTAATACTATTTAACCTATTTAGTATAGGCGAGCGAAGAGCTCTCACCCCGGGAAATTTGCCGCCCTTGGAACAAATTAAAATATCAAGTGAATGTTCATATGCACTATTTAATTTGCTGGATGGCCGCCTGCGAATATGAGAGGAAAAAGCAGCACCCATCATCGACGCACCATCGACCGGCGACCATGAGCTTGATCCAGTCGGCACGGCTCAAGAGGCATGAACCGTATGCTTATCTGAGGGGTCGCTCTCACATGCCTGCCGACTCACCGGGCGAGTGAGATCGCCCGTCCGATCAGACGTGAAATGCCGATCAATATGAGCATGATCCGAACGGTGTAGGCGGTCTGCATAACGCTGGATTTCCGGGCGATCGACAGCATTGAAGTGCCACATTAGCCGCTTAGACTGTGCACTGACGTTTGCACCAATGTCGCACGCAGCAATCACCGCTATCACCCCAAACCCTGTAGAAGCCGAGCTTGCTCGCGATAGCGCCGGATCAGCCATCATCAATGTTGAATGTTAAGCCACCATCGCGAGCAAGCTCGCTTCCACAGGATTTGCGCTTCCATGGCATAATCCCGGACCTTTCATTTCCGGCACCTGTAAAGGGGGCGATTCCTTGACCGTTTCAAGTAAAACGTTGCACCTTTTCGGCATCAAAGCCTGCGACACCATGAAAAAGGCGCGCACCTGGCTTGATGAACACGCTGTCAGCTATGACTTCCATGATTACAAGGCGGTCGGTATCGACCGTGAACACCTGACCCAATGGTGCAACGAGCACGGCTGGGAAGTGGTGTTGAACCGTGCAGGCACGACCTTTCGCAAGCTCGACGACGAACGCAAAGCCGATCTCGACCAGTCGAAAGCCATCGAGCTGATGCTCGCACAACCTTCGATGATCAAGCGCCCGGTGCTCGATCTCGGTGACCGAACCCTGATTGGCTTCAAGCCAGATATCTACGCGGCAGCACTCAAGTAAGCAGCCCGTTCCAATTTGCTAGAGGTATCAACATGTCCACTACCCCGTTCAGCCTGGCCTTTGGTGTAGGCACTCAAAACCGTCAAGGCGCATGGCTGGAAGTGTTTTACGCGCAGCCATTGCTCAATCCGTCCGCCGAACTGATCGCTGCCATTGCCCCGATTCTGGGCTACACCGAAGGCAACCAGGCCATCGCCTTCACCACCGCACAGGCTTCGCAACTGGCTGAAGCGGTCAAAGCGGTCGACGCTGCCCAGGCCGCCCTGCTGACCCGTCTGGCCGAGAGCCACAAGCCGTTGGTCGCGACCATTCTGGCCGAAGACGCTCAACTGACTTCCACACCTGAGGCTTACCTCAAGCTGCACCTGCTGTCCCATCGTCTGGTCAAGCCGCACGGCCTGAACCTGGCCGGCGTGTTCCCGCTGCTGCCAAACGTGGCATGGACCAGCCAGGGTGCGATCGACCTGGCCGAACTGGCCGAGCATCAACTGGAAGCCCGCCTGCGTGGCGAATTGCTCGAAGTGTTCTCGGTAGACAAGTTCCCGAAAATGACCGACTACGTCGTACCGGCCGGCGTGCGTATCGCTGACGCGGCACGTCTGCGCCTGGGCGCTTATGTTGGTGAAGGCACCACCGTGATGCACGAAGGTTTCGTCAACTTCAACGCTGGCACCGAAGGCCCGGGCATGATCGAAGGCCGTGTATCGGCCGGCGTGTTCGTCGGCAAAGGCTCTGACCTGGGCGGCGGCTGCTCGACCATGGGCACCCTGTCGGGCGGCGGCAACATCGTGATCAAGGTGGGCGAAGGCTGCCTGATCGGCGCCAACGCCGGTATCGGTATCCCGCTGGGCGACCGCAACACCGTTGAATCGGGCCTGTACGTGACCGCTGGCACCAAAGTGGCGCTGCTGGACGAGAAAAACCAGTTGGTCAAAGTGGTCAAGGCCCGTGAACTGGCCGGTCAGCCTGACCTGCTGTTCCGTCGCAATTCGGAAACCGGTGCCGTGGAGTGCAAAACCCACAAATCGGCGATCGAACTGAACGAAGCGCTGCACGCTCACAACTAAGCGTCACACAAGCTCACCTGTAGGAGCGAGCCTGCTCGCGATGGACGTCAACGATAACGCGGGGCATCAGATAGCCCGTGTCATCCACTCGATCATCGCGAGCAGGCTCGCTCCTACAGGGGTCTGGCGTACGCCCGCCCAAGTTCAACAGGGCTCAAAAGCATGATGATTCCCTCCCCCTGGCGCGCCGACTTTCCGGCCATCGCCGCGCTGCAACGGCAAGACCAGACCTATCTGGACAACGCCGCCACCACGCAAAAACCTCAAGCCCTGCTCGATGCCCTCACGCATTACTACGCCAATGGCGCGGCCAACGTGCATCGGGCGCAACACCTGCCAGGTGCTCACGCTACCCAGGCGTTCGAGGACAGCCGCAGCAAAGTCGCCCAGTGGCTCAATGCCGGTGACAGCGGGCAGATTATCTTCACCCACGGCGCGACGTCTGCGCTGAATCTCCTGGCCTATGGCCTGGAACACGTATTCAACCCGGGCGATGAAATTGTCATCAGCGCCCTGGAGCATCACGCCAACCTGCTGCCATGGCAGCAACTGGCGAAGCGTCGCGCATTGAAACTGGTGATCCTGCCGCTGAACGCCGACGGTCTGATAGACCTCGAAGCCGCGGCGCAATTGATCGGCCCGCACACACGCCTGTTGGCGGTCAGCCAATTGTCCAACGTGCTCGGCGCCTGGCAACCGCTGCCCGCATTGTTGGCGATGGCCAAGGCGCACAATGCATTGACTGTGATCGACGGTGCCCAAGGCGTGGTCCATGGTCGACATGACGTCCAGACACTGGGTTGCGACTTCTATGTGTTTTCCAGCCACAAGCTCTATGGCCCCGATGGCCTGGGCGTGCTGTTTGGACGCCATGAAGCTCTGAAACAGCTTCAGCCCTGGCAGTTCGGCGGCGAGATGGTGCTGGACGCCAACTACCACGACGCACGCTTTCGCCCTGCACCGCTGGGATTTGAGGCGGGCACACCGCCCATTGCCAGTGTGATCGGTCTGGGCGCGACTCTGGATTACCTCGCCGGGCTTGATCAGGACGCCGTGTCCGCCCATGAAGCGGCACTGCATGACTATCTGATCAAAGGCCTTGAGGCGCGCAACGGCATCCGCCTGCTGGGTACACCGCAAGTGGCACTGGCCAGTTTTACCGTCGAGGGTGTGCATAACGCCGATCTGGCCCACTTGCTGAGCGAGCAAGGGATCGCCGTTCGCGCCGGCCATCACTGCGCCATGCCGTTGCTCAAAAGCCTTCAACTGGCCGGGGCGATTAGGGTGTCGCTGGGGTTATACAATGACTCTGAAGACCTTGAGCGCTTCTTTGAAGCCCTGGACCAGGCACTGGAGTTGCTGCGATGAGTTTGCCCGACGATGCCGTGACCGCCCTGCAAGCCTTTCAGAATGCGCCCGGCTGGGAACAACGGGCACGCCTGTTGATGCAATGGGGCGAACGCCTGCCGGCGTTGAGCGATGAGGATAAAGTCGAGACCAACCGCGTGCATGGCTGTGAAAGCCAGGTATGGCTGGTGGGCGAGCTGCGCGATGGTCATTGGCAGTTCAGCGCCAACAGCGATGCGCGGTTGATTCGCGGATTGGTGGCGTTGCTGCTGGCGCGAGTCAACGGCTTGTCGGCGCTTGAGTTGCAACAGGTGGATTTGCCGGACTGGTTCAATCAGCTGGGGCTCGGTCGCCAGTTGTCCCAGTCCCGTAGCAATGGTTTGAATGCTGTTTTGCAGCGGATGCGTGACTTGGCAGGTTAATAGCCATCAGCAACAACCATCAAACCTCAGGTTTGACCCGATCCGCCGGCCGCCGCACCCCCGCCACGATCTTGTCCACAGCCTTGGTCGCCGCGACCATGCCGAACGTCGCCGTCACCATCATCACCGCGCCAAACCCGCCGGCGCAGTCGAGCTTCACGCCGTCACCGACAAAACTCTTCTGCAGGCAAATGCTGCCGTCCGGTTTCGGGTAGCGCAGCTGCTCGGTGGAAAACACGCAGGGCACGCTGTAATGGCGGGTCACGGTGCGCGAGAAGCCATAATCTCGGCGCAGGGTTGAGCGCACTTTCGAGGCCAATGGGTCGTTGAAGGTGCGGTTGAGGTCACAGACCTGGATCAATGTCGGATCAATCTGCCCGCCCGCGCCGCCGGTGGTGATGATCTGGATCTTGCGGCGCTTGCACCAGGCGATCAGCGCCGCCTTCGCATTGACGCTGTCGATGCAATCGATCACGCAGTCGATGTTCGGCGTGATGTACTCGGCCATGGTCTCGCGGGTGACGAAATCCGCCACCGCGTGCACGGTACAGTCCGGGTTGATACCGCGCAGGCGCTCGGCCATCACCTCGACCTTGGGCTTGCCAACGGTGCTGTCCAGCGCATGCAACTGACGGTTGGCATTGCTGATGCAAACGTCGTCCAGGTCGAACAGCGAAATCTCGCCCACGCCGCTACGGGCCATGGCTTCCGCCGCCCAGGAACCGACACCTCCGACGCCGACGATCGCCACATGGGCCGCGCGCAGGCGCTCAAGGCCCTCGACGCCATACAAACGGGCGATACCAGCAAACCGCGGATCTTCTGTACTCATGACCATTACCCCAAAAACCGGCGCGCATTATAGAGGGTGTCCGGCCTTCTAATAAGATTTAACTTTCAAGCTACAAGTGTAAGAACTTATGTGAAAGCACATTGCCCAATGTCGGGCATTTCCCTGTCCGCTGTACGGTCAGTGAATCGCCGGTGTAGGATGCGCGCCCCTTGGCGGTAGCCAACCGTTCCTTCGTTCCACAGCCTTTGGAACCCGAAATAGCTATGTCATCGCGTAAATTTGGACTCAATCTGGTGGTGGTGCTCGCCATCGCCGCCTTGTTTACCGGCTTCTGGGCGCTGATCAATCGCCCGGTCACCGCTCCCAACTGGCCTGAACAGATTTCCGGCTTCTCGTATTCGCCGTTCCAGCAGGGCCAATTCCCACAGAAGGACCAGTACCCCACTGACGACCAGATGCGACGTGATCTGGAGATCATGAGCAAGCTGACGGACAACATCCGTATTTACTCGGTCGACGGCACGCTGGAGGACATCCCCAAGCTCGCGGAAGAGTTCGGCCTGCGGGTGACCCTGGGGATCTGGATCAGCCCGGACCAGGAGCGTAACGAGCGAGAAATCGCCCGGGCCATCGAGCTGGCCAACACTTCGCGCAGCGTCGTGCGTGTGGTTGTAGGCAACGAGGCGATTTTCCGTAAGGAAATTACCGCCCAGGAACTCAGCGTACTGCTGGACCGCGTTCGCGCCGCCGTGAAGGTGCCGGTCACCACGTCCGAGCAGTGGCACGTCTGGGAAGAACACCCGGAACTGGCCAAGCACGTCGACCTGATCGCCGCGCACGTTCTTCCTTACTGGGAATTTATCCCGGTGGACAAGGCTCAGCAGTTCGTTCTGGACCGCGCCCGCGACCTGAAAAAGCTGTTCCCGAAAAAACCGCTGTTGCTGTCTGAAGTCGGCTGGCCGAGCAACGGCCGCATGCGCGGGGGCGCCGACGCGTCGCCGGCAGACCAGGCGATCTACTTGCGCAACCTGGTCAATAAACTCAACCGCCAGGGCTTCAACTACTTCGTGATCGAGGCCTTTGACCAGCCGTGGAAGGCCAGCGACGAAGGTTCGGTGGGTGCGTATTGGGGCGTGTTCAATGCCGCGCGCCAGCAGAAATTCAACTTCGAAGGCCCGGTAGTCGCCATTCCGCAATGGCGCGTACTGGCTATTGGCTCGGTGGTGCTCGCACTGCTGTCGCTGACCCTGCTGATGATCGACGGCTCGGCCCTGCGCCAACGTGGTCGTACCTTCCTGACGTTTATCGCGTTCCTCTGCGGTTCAGTGCTGGTATGGATCGGTTATGACTACAGCCAGCAATACAGCACCTGGTTCAGCCTGACGGTGGGCTTCCTGCTCGCCCTTGGTGCGCTCGGGGTGTTTATCGTGCTGCTCACCGAGGCACATGAACTGGCCGAGGCGGTGTGGACTCACAAGCGCCGCCGGGAATTCCTGCCGGTGGTCGGTGATTCGAGCTACCGCCCCAAAGTGTCAATTCACGTGCCGTGCTACAACGAGCCGCCCGAGATGGTCAAACAGACCCTCGATGCCCTGGCCAACCTTGACTATCCGGACTTCGAAGTCCTGATTATCGACAACAACACCAAGGACCCGGCGGTCTGGGAACCGGTGCGTGACTACTGCGAAACCCTCGGCCCGCGCTTCAAGTTTTTCCACGTCGCGCCATTGGCCGGCTTCAAGGGCGGTGCGCTGAACTACCTGATTCCGCATACCGCCAAGGACGCCGAAGTCATCGCAGTCATCGACTCGGACTATTGTGTGCATCCGAACTGGCTCAAGCACATGGTGCCGCACTTCGCCGATCCGAAAATCGCCGTGGTGCAATCGCCACAGGACTATCGCGACCAGAACGAAAGCACCTTCAAGAAGCTCTGCTACGCGGAATACAAAGGCTTCTTCCACATCGGCATGGTCACCCGCAACGACCGTGACGCGATCATCCAGCACGGCACCATGACCATGACCCGTCGCTCGGTGCTCGAAGAACTGGGCTGGGCCGACTGGTGCATCTGTGAGGACGCCGAGCTGGGTCTGCGGGTGTTCGAAAGAGGTCTGTCGGCGGCGTACTACCACGACAGTTACGGCAAGGGCCTGATGCCCGATACCTTTATCGACTTCAAGAAACAGCGGTTCCGCTGGGCCTACGGTGCCATTCAGATCATCAAGCGCCACACCGCCAGCCTGCTGCGCGGCAAGGACACCCAACTGACCCGCGGCCAGCGTTATCACTTCCTCGCGGGCTGGTTGCCGTGGGTGGCGGACGGCATGAACATCTTCTTCACCGTTGGTGCACTGCTGTGGTCGGCGGCGATGATCATCGTGCCGCAACGGGTCGATCCGCCGCTGCTGATCTTCGCAATCCCGCCTCTGGCACTGTTCGTGTTCAAGGTCGGCAAGATCATCTTCCTCTACCGCCGTGCGGTGGGCGTGAACCTGAAAGACGCGTTCTGCGCGGCCCTGGCCGGACTGGCGTTGTCGCACACCATCGCCAAAGCGGTGCTGTACGGTTTCTTCACCAGCAGCATTCCGTTCTTCCGCACCCCGAAAAATGCCGACAACCACGGCTTCTGGGTGGCGATTTCGGAAGCTCGCGAAGAGGTGTTCATCATGCTGCTGCTATGGGGCGCGGCGCTGGGGATCTTCCTGGTCAATGGCATGCCGAGCAATGACATGCGCTTCTGGGTCACCATGTTGCTGGTGCAATCGCTGCCTTACCTGGCGGCGCTGATCATGGCGTTCCTGTCGTCGCTGCCAAAACCCGTGGCCGAGACGGCAACGGCACCTGCGGTCTAAATCTTCGCGGATGCACTAAACGGCGGCCTATGGTCGCCGTTTTGCTTTAAGATAACCGCCATTTTGCAGGGCTTGGCGCAATACGAATCCCTGTGGGAGGGAGCCTGCTCGCGATGACGATGTAACAATCACATATTATGTTGACTGACACGCCGCCATCGCGAGCAGGCTCGCTCCCACATTGGCCCTTGCCCATATTCAAGTTTTCCGGAGTTTTCACATGACGGCCCACGCCGACCTTTCGCCGACCCTTCAACTCGCCATCGACCTGATCCGTCGTCCATCCGTGACGCCGGTCGACGCCGATTGCCAGAAGCAGATGATGCAGCGCCTGGGCGATGCCGGTTTTGCGCTCGAGCCGATGCGCATCGAGGATGTGGATAACTTCTGGGCTACCCACGGTAATCACGACGGTCCCGTACTGTGCTTTGCCGGTCACACCGACGTCGTACCGACCGGCCCTGTGACCGCCTGGCAGATCGACCCGTTCAACGCGGTGATCGACGAACACGGCATGCTCTGCGGCCGTGGCGCGGCGGACATGAAAGGCAGCCTCGCCGCCATGACCGTGGCCGCCGAACGTTTCGTCGCCGACTACCCGGATCACAAGGGCAAGGTCGCGTTCCTGATCACCAGTGACGAAGAAGGCCCGGCGCACCATGGCACCAAAGCCGTGGTCGAGCGCCTGGCCGCGCGCAAGGAGCGTCTGGACTGGTGCATCGTCGGCGAGCCGTCGAGCACCACCCTGGTCGGTGACGTGGTCAAGAACGGCCGTCGCGGCTCCCTTGGCGCCAAGCTGACCGTCCGCGGCCTGCAGGGCCATGTCGCCTATCCGCATCTGGCGAAGAACCCGATCCACCTCGCTGCCCCGGCCCTGGCCGAACTGGCCGCCGAGCACTGGGATCACGGCAACGACTTCTTCCCGCCGACCAGTTTCCAGATTTCCAACGTCAACTCCGGCACCGGTGCGACCAACGTCATCCCTGGCGACCTGGTAGCGGTGTTCAACTTCCGCTTCTCTACCGAGTCGACCGTCGAAGGCCTGCAAAAACGCGTGGCCGACATCCTCGACAAACACGGTCTGGACTGGCACATCGACTGGGCACTGTCCGGCCTGCCATTCCTCACCGAGCCGGGCGCGCTGCTCGACGCAGTCTCGTCCAGCATCAAGGACATCACCGGTCGCGAGACCAAGGCGTCCACCAGCGGCGGCACCTCCGACGGGCGCTTCATCGCCACCCTGGGCACGCAAGTGGTTGAGCTGGGGCCAGTCAACGCGACCATCCACCAGGTCAACGAACGGGTTCTGGCGGCTGATCTCGACGTGCTGACCGAAATCTATTACCAGACCCTGATCAAGTTGCTCGCCTGATGCTGGCCTGCCCGATATGCAGCGAACCGCTCAACGCGGTGGACAACGGCGTGGCCTGCCCCGCCGGGCATCGTTTCGACCGAGCACGCCAGGGTTACCTGAACCTGCTGCCGGTGCAGCACAAGAACAGCCGCGATCCCGGGGACAACCAGGCGATGGTCGAAGCCCGCCGCGACTTTCTGAACGCTGGGCACTACGCGCCGGTGGCCAGGCGCCTGGCGGAGCTGGCGGCCGGGTATGCGCCGCAGCGCTGGCTGGACATCGGTTGTGGCGAGGGTTACTACACCGCGCAGATCGCCGATGCCTTGCCGGACGCCGACGGTTACGCGCTGGACATTTCCCGGGAAGCGGTCAAACGCGCCTGCAAACGCAATCCGCAACTGACCTGGTTGATCGCCAGCATGGCCCGCGTCCCCCTGGCCTCTGGCAGTTGCCAGTTCCTGGCCAGCGTCTTCAGCCCGCTGGACTGGCAGGAAGCCAAACGCCTGCTCAGCCCTGGCGGTGGACTGATGAAAGTCGGACCGACCAGCGGCCACCTGATGGAATTGCGCGAGCGGCTGTATGACGAAGTCCGCGAATACATTGACGACAAGCATCTGGACCTGGTGCCGGAAGGCATGGTGCTGGCGCACAGTGAAACCCTGGAATTCCGACTGACGCTCACCTGCGGTCAGGATCGTGCCAACCTGCTGGCCATGACGCCCCATGGTTGGCGCGCCAGTGCCGAGCGCCGCGCCGCGGTGATCGAGCAGGCCGAGCCGTTCGAGGTCACCGTGTCGATGCGCTACGATTATTTCGTTCTTCAATAACTTTCAATTTTGGCCTTGGGCGATCCCCCAAGGCCGGCTAAATCCGCGAATGGATTTTTCAGACCGCAGTGAGGACATCCATGCGCCAACCCGATATCGAGATTTACCTGAAAGACGCCGACGTCGACCACAAGGCCATCTCCGCCTGGCTCGGCGCCGCCTTGGGCCCGTGCACCGACTGGGTTCAGAAAGGCCAGACCTACAAGTGCAAGGCCGGTAACGTGCCGGTGACCTGGTTGCCGAAAGCCGTAGGAAAATGGAACAGCCTGTACCTGGAAAGCGACCAGACGCCGTGGGAAGACGACATCGCCTGTGCACGCGCCGCCTTTGCCGCGCTGAACGTCGAAGTGCGTTGCGCACCGGGGAGCTGGGTCGAGGAGGAAGGTGAGGAGACGGCCGATCGCTGGATTCGCATCAGTGCCGACGGTGAAGAAGAAATCACCTGGAAGACCGCTTAAAGCCTGAACATCGCACCGGTAGGAGCGAGCTTGCTCGCGATGGTCGTCAACGATAACGCGCCAATTCCGGAAAGCGCGGCTTCCTTGAGATCTTCGCGAGCAGGCTCGCTCCCACAGTGTTTTTTCTGGTCCGATGAATGTGCTTACAACCCCACCACATCCTCAGCCTGCAAACCCTTCTGCCCTTCCACCACCGCATATTCAACCTGCTGGCCTTCGGTCAGCGAGCGATGCCCCTCACCACGAATGGCCCGGTAGTGCACGAACACGTCCACCCCGTCCGCGCGCTGGATAAAACCGTAGCCCTTGGCGTCGTTGAACCACTTCACGTTGCCGGTTTCACGTGTTGCCATCTGTTCATACTCCTTTTTTATTATTGATCGGGCTTTTCGCAGGAAAGCCTCGAGAACATTGCTTGCACTGGTCGTGCCACTGTCTGGCCAGCGCGGGCTCGCCGAGTATATGACAGCCGTAAAAACTCTCAACTCACTTTACTTAGCCGCTTTTTTGCCGATTTTCAGCGAATCCGGCACACTATCGACCGCCCGAGCATTTGCTTGGTTTTATTCACTCACGCAGAAGCCGTATGACCCGTTCCCCCCTCCGCCGTCTTGTGTTTGGCACCCTGCGCCGACTTTTGTACCTCTGGGTTCGCTCGGAGACGATCAACCAGTCGTCGTTCACCCTTGACCTCGACCGCAGTCGCCCGGTGTTCTACGTCCTGCAAAATCCTTCGCTGACCGACCTCGCCGTGGTCGACACCGAATGCACCAAGGCTGGCCTGCCGCGCCCGGTGCTGCCGGTCTCGGTGGGCAATCTGCTGGAACCGGCCGCGTTCTTCTACCTGACGCCGGACCCCGACTGGCTCGGCCGCCAGGACAAGCGCGGCGCGCCGCCCACCTTGACCCGCCTGGTCAGCGCCTTGAGCCAGAACGCGGCCGAAGACGCACAGATCATTCCGGTCAGCGTGTTCTGGGGTCAGTCGCCGGACAGCGAATCCAGTCCGTGGAAACTCCTGTTCGCCGACAGCTGGGCCGTCACCGGGCGCCTGCGTCGCTTGCTCAGCATCATCGTGCTGGGGCGCAAGACCCGCGTGCAGTTCTCCGCGCCGATCCACCTGCGCGAACTGATCGACCACAACAAGGGCCACGAGCGCACCGTGCGCATGGCCCAGCGCATCCTGCGGGTGCACTTTCGCAACCTGAAAGCCGCCGTGATCGGCCCGGACATTTCCCACCGCCGCAATCTGGTCAAGGGCTTGCTCAACCAGCCACTGGTCAAACAGGCGATCATCGAAGAGGCCGAGCGCGAAAACATCTCACTGGAAAAAGCCAAGGCTCAGGCCCTGCGCTATGGCAACGAGATCGCCTCGGACTACACCTACACAGCGATCCGCTTCCTGGAAGTGGTACTGAGCTGGTTCTGGAACAAGATCTACGACGGCATCAAGGTCAATCACATCGAAGGTGTGCAGAAAGTCGCCCAGGGTCACGAAGTGATCTATGTGCCGTGCCACCGCAGCCACATCGACTACCTGCTGCTCTCCTATCTGCTGTTTCGCAACGGCCTGACCCCGCCGCACATTGCCGCCGGGATCAACCTCAACATGCCGATCATCGGCGGCCTGCTGCGGCGTGGCGGTGCGTTTTTCATGCGCCGTACCTTCAAGGGCAACCCGCTGTACACCTCGGTGTTCAACGAATACCTGCACACCCTGTTCACCAAGGGGTTCCCGGTGGAGTACTTCGTCGAAGGCGGGCGCTCACGCACCGGGCGCATGCTGCAACCGAAAACCGGGATGCTCGCGATCACCTTGCGCAGCTTCCTGCGTTCGTCGCGCATGCCCATCGTGTTCATACCGGTGTACATCGGCTACGAACGCGTACTGGAAGGCCGGACCTACCTCGGCGAATTGCGCGGCGCGAGCAAGAAGAAAGAATCGATCTTCGACATTTTCAAAGTCATCGGCGCGCTCAAGCAGCGCTTCGGCCAGGTGGCGGTGAACTTTGGCGAGCCGATCAAACTGGCGGAGTTCCTCGATAGCGAACAGCCGGGCTGGCGTAAACAGGAGCTTGGCCCGCAGTTCAAACCGGCCTGGCTCAACGAAACCACCAACCGTCTCGGCGAGAAAGTCGCGCAACATCTGAACGAAGCTGCCGCGATCAACCCGGTCAACCTGGTCGCTCTGGCACTGCTGTCCACCAGCCGCCTGGCGCTGGACGATCGCGCCATGGCGCGGGTGCTCGACCTGTATCTGGCGCTGCTGCGTAAAGTCCCGTACTCACCGCACACCACGTTGCCGGAAGGCGACGGCCGCGCGCTGATAGAGCATGTCAAGGACATGGACTTGCTGTCCGAGCAGAGCGATGCCTTGGGCAAGATCCTGTATCTGGACGAGCAGAACGCTGTCCTGATGACCTATTACCGCAACAACGTGCTGCACATTTTCGCGCTGCCGGCGCTGCTGGCGAGTTTCTTCCAGAGCGCCTCGCGCATGAACCGCGAACAGATCCTTCGCTACACCCGCGCGCTGTATCCGTACCTGCAAGCGGAGCTGTTCATACGCTGGTCGCTGGACGAACTCGATGCAGTGATCGATCAATGGCTCGAGGCCTTCGTCGAGCAGGGCCTGCTGCGCTTCGAGAACGGCGTATACCTGCGCCCGGCACCGAGCTCACGTCATTTCGTGCTGCTGACGCTGCTGTCAAAAAGCATCGCCCAGACCCTGCAGCGCTTCTACATGACCGTTTCCCTGCTGCTCAACAGCGGGCAGAACAGCATCAGCGCCGAAGAACTGGAAGACCTGTGCACGGTCATGGCCCAGCGCCTGTCGATCCTGCATGGCCTGAACGCTCCGGAATTCTTCGACAAAAGCCTGTTCCGCCACTTCATCCAGACCCTGCTCGACCTCGACGTGCTCAAACGCGATGCAGCCGGCAAGCTGGGCTATCACGAATTGCTCGGCGAACTGGCCGAAGGTGCGGCCAAACGGGTGTTGCCAGCGGAGATTCGTTTGTCGATCCGTCAGGTGGCCTTGCATCGCAGTGAAGATGCAGCAGAGCTGGCAACGCCGCGCTGACCCGGATCGCAGAAGCAAGGAAGCTTCTCATCTAAATGACCGCACTTTCGCTGTCGCGCGCAGGACTTTCCCTACATTGGATTGAGTACTGAAGGAATATGCTGTCGGCTCGTCACTTTCGACGAGTCAATGATAAGGAAATCAACATGAGCAACGAAAACACCCTGAGCATCAGCGGCAACGTTCACTATCTGGAAAAGATTGCGCTTTTGCCAAGCTCGACACTTTACGTCAGCCTGCAAGACGTTTCACTGGCTGATGCCCCTGCCAAACAACTGGCCGCTCAAGTCATCCCACATGCAGAAGAAGCAGGCTTGACCTTCAATCTTCAGTACAGCACTGCAGATGTCCTGCCCGGTCACACCTACGCCATCAGTGCACAAATCAAAACCGATGGCAAACTGGTCTTTACCACCACTGAGCATCACCCGGTAGAGCTGGGCGTCGACGGCGTGCAGCCTGTTGAAGTGCTGGTCCACAGGGTAAGGTACACCTACGGCAACAATTCTTAAAACCCTGAGCGTTAACGCCAGACTCCCCGTCAGGCGCCTGCAACACCTTGCCGGGCGATATTGCCGGTATTTTCCTTTAAATTATCGTTGGCGCCGAGCTTCTTCGGCGTCAACGACATGGATTCCAATGATGAAAAAACTTTCGCTTCTGGGACTGACAGCTCTGCTTGGAGCTTGCCAATCGATACAACCTGCCGCCAAGACCAGCCTGGACGGTGAAGTCTTCTACTTGCAACGCATCGCCCTGCCCCCTGACGCCGTCTTGAACGTGAGCCTGCAAGACGTGTCGCTGGCCGATGCGCCGGCGGTGGTTCTCGACCAACAGAAAGGCCAGATCAAGGGCCAGGTGCCGCTTCCCTTTCATCTGAGTTACGATCCTGCGCAGGTCAAACCGGGTCATCGCTATTCGGTCAGTGCGCGCATTGAGGTCGATGGCAAGTTACTGTTCATCACCACCGAAAATCACGCTGTGAAGCTTGATGGCAACGATCCGCAACCGTTGAAAATCCGCGTTGACGCCGCCCGCTAATTCTCATTTTTGAACAAGGAAGCTGCCATGCTCCGCCCCACCCTCCGCTTTGCTGGCCTGTGTGCTGGCTTGATGATCTGCGCCAACGCCATGGCACTGTCCCTCAGCGACCTGTCGCAAAAAGACGCCACAGGTGGCCTCAAGGATGCGCTGACTCAAGGCGCACAACTGGCCGTGAAACAACTCGGTACGCCGGGTGGTTTCAGCAACAATCCGGAGGTGAAAATCGAACTGCCGGGCAAACTGGGCAAGGTTGCCAGCAAAATGAAACAGTTCGGCATGGGCGATCAGGTTGATCAACTGGAAGTCAGCATGAACAAAGCGGCGGAAACCGCCGTGGTCCAGGCTCAGCCGATCCTCGTGGATGCGGTGAAGAAAATGACCGTGGAAGACGCCAAGGGCATTCTCAGTGGCGGCAACGACTCGGCCACCCAGTACCTGAACAAAACCAGTCGCGAACAGATCCGCGCCAAGTTCCTGCCTATCGTCAAGCAAGCCACCGACCATGTCGGCCTGGCCCAACAGTACAACTCGTTCGCCGGCCAGGCCGCGACCATGGGCGTGATCGACACCAAGAATGCCAACATCGAGAGCTACGTCACCGAACAGGCACTGAACGGCCTGTTCGAGATGATCGGCAAACAGGAAGAAACCATCCGCCAGAACCCCGCAGCTGCCGCGACCAGCCTGGCGAAGAAGGTGTTTGGTACGCTCTAAGCCGAAACACAAATCCTGTGGGAGCAGGAACATCCGAGGGATATTGGTCGGCTGGCAGGCCGCCATCGCTGCGATGCGGCGCCCCGACCAGCCAGCTCCCACAGAAAAGCAAGTCGGCGTACACCCACCCGCTCCTCACCACTCATCAGGCCGAGCGTTAGCTCGCCTGCAGCTCTTGATCTACCCGCCCCTTCGGGAGGCTGAGTGGAGGTGTGCATCCGGGGAGTGGCGCGCAGCGCCGTTCGACGCAGTCGAACACGCTGTATGCAGGTCGTCGCGAAGCAGACCGGAGGGCAGTGTCCCCGGATGAATACCGCAGCGAAGGAACGCCGAGCCCCAGCGAGGGGCCGGACGCTCGGGGCGAACCTTTTTGGGTACTTTTTGCTGGGCCGGCACTCCGGCGTTTTGAAAAAAGTGCCTCGCCGTAAGGGCGAAACCGCCAGCCGCCATCACCGCAGCAACGGATATGTACTCAATCAACCAAGAGCCTGGTCGGCCCGAAGGCCGCCACGCCCAAAGATCAGACCGACTCTTTCCTGACCCGGAACCAAGCCGCATACAACGCCGGCAAAAACAGCAAAGTCAGCGCCGTCGCCACGATCAACCCGCCCATGATCGCCACCGCCATTGGCCCGAAAAACACGCTGCGTGACAGCGGAATCATCGCCAGCACCGCCGCCAGTGCGGTCAGTACAATCGGTCGGAACCGCCGCACCGTCGCCTCGATAATCGCCTGCCATGGCTTGAGCCCGGCCGCGATGTCCTGCTCGATCTGATCCACCAGAATCACCGAGTTACGCATGATCATCCCTGACAATGCGATCGTCCCGAGCATCGCGACAAACCCGAACGGCTGACGGAACACCATCAAGAACAGGGTCACCCCGATCAGCCCCAAGGGCGCTGTCAGAAACACCATCGCCGTGCGTGAGAAACTGCGCAGTTGCAGCATCAGCAACGTCAATACGACCACGATGAACAGCGGCACACCAGCCTTCACCGAGTTCTGCCCGCGTGCCGAGTCCTCCACCGTACCACCGACATCCAGCAAATAGCCGTCAGGCAGTTCCGCGCGAATCGGATCGAGGGTCGGCAAGATCTGCTGCACCAGGGTCGCTGGTTGCTCCTTGCCATAAATGTCGGCGCGAACCGTCACGTTGGGCAAACGGTTACGGTGCCAGATCACGCCTTCCTCAAAGCCGTATTCCAGTGTTGCGATCTGCGACAGGGCCACGCTACGACCGTTATCGGTCGGCACCGCCAGGCTTGGCAGCAACGACAGTTCGCTACGCTCATGCAAGGTGCCGCGCAGCAGGATCTCGATCAACTCGTTGTCTTCGCGGTACTGGCTGACACTGGAGCCGGTCAGTGAACTTTGCAGGAACTTCGACAGGTTCGCCGTGCTCACGCCCAATGCACGAGCGCGGTCCTGATCGACGTTCAGATACACGACTTTGCTCGGTTCTTCCCAGTCCAGGTGGACATTGACCACGTGCGGATTTTCGCGAACCTTGGCCGCGACTTTGCGAGCCAGTGCGCGGACTTCCTCAATGTGTTCACCGGTCACGCGGAACTGCACCGGATAACCAACTGGCGGGCCGTTTTCCAGGCGTGTAACCCGCGAGCGCAGGGCCGGGAATTGTTCGTTGAGTGTGTCGATCAGCCAGGTGCGCAGCGCTTCACGCTCCTCGATGGTCTTGGCCAGGACGACAAACTGAGCGAAGCTCGCTGCGGGAAGTTGCTGGTCCAGTGGCAGGTAAAAACGCGGCGAGCCGGTGCCGACGTAAGCCACGTAGTTATCGATTCCGGCTTTGTCCTTAAGCAGCGCTTCGAGGCGTTTGACCTCCTCGGTGGTATTGCTCAGGGAAGCGCCTTCGGCGAGTTTCAGGTCGACCATCAACTCCAGTCGCCCGGAGGCCGGAAAGAACTGCTGCGGCACAAAGCGGAACAGCACGATGGAGGCAATGAACAACACCACGGTCAAGGCGATAACGGTTTTACGCCAGCGCACACACCACTCCACCAGACGTCTGACGCGCTGATAGAACGGCGTTCCATAAGGGTCGGGCTGGCCCGTGCCGTGTTTGGCTGCGTGTATTTTCGCCAGGTCCGGCAGGAGTTTTTCCCCCAGATACGGTACGAAAACCACAGCGGCCACCCAGGAGGCGAGCAGCGCGATCGTCACCACCTGGAAGATCGAGCGGGTGTATTCGCCCGTACCCGATTGCGCGGTGGCAATCGGCAGGAAGCCGGCGGCGGTGATCAGCGTCCCGGTCAGCATGGGGAAGGCGGTGCTGGTCCAGGCATAGCTGGCGGCTTTTATGCGATCGAAGCCTTGCTCCATTTTGATCGCCATCATTTCCACGGCGATGATCGCGTCGTCCACCAGCAACCCCAGCGCCAGCACCAGCGCGCCGAGGGAAATCTTGTGCAGGCCGATGCCCAGGTAATACATGCAGGCGAAGGTCATTGCCAACACCAGCGGAATCGCCAGGGCGACCACCATGCCCGTGCGCACGCCGAGAGAGAAAAAACTCACCAGCAGCACAATCACCAAGGCTTCCACCAGCACCTGAACGAACTCACCGACGCCGGTTTTCACCGCGGCGGGCTGGTCGGACACCTTGCGCAACTGCATGCCGGCCGGAAGGTTTTTCTGGATGCGGGCGAACTCGACTTCCAGGGCTTTGCCCAGCACCAGGATGTCGCCACCGTCTTTCATGGCCACGGCCAGACCAATCGCATCTTCAGCCATGAAGCGCATGCGCGGTGCGGGAGGATCGTTGAAACCGCGGCGTACGTCAGCCACATCGGAGATACGGAAGGTGCGATCCCCGACCCGTATCGGAAAGTTCTTTATCTCATCGACTGTCTGAAAATTTCCCGATACCCGTAGCTGCAATCGCTCGCTGCTGGTTTCAAAGAAGCCGGCGGTGGACACCGCGTTCTGTTCTTCAAGCGCCTGCTGCACGGCCGCCAATGGCAGGCCAAGGGTGGCAAGCTTGACGTTGGAAAGCTCGATCCAGATTTTTTCATCCTGCAACCCGAGCAGGTCAACCTTGCCCACATCCTTGACCCGCTGCAGCTGGATTTGAATGCGGTCGGCGTAGTCCTTGAGCACGGCGTAGTCGAATCCTTCGCCGGTCAAGGCGTAGATATTGCCGAAGGTGGTACCGAACTCATCGTTGAAAAATGGCCCCTGAATGCCCGGTGGCAGGGTATGGCGGATGTCGTTGACCTTCTTGCGCACCTGATACCAGAGGTCCGGGATTTCCACCGAGTGCATGGAGTCGCGCGCGATGAACGTCACCTGGGATTCACCCGGACGGGAGAACGACACGATGCGCTCGTACTCGCCGGTTTCCATCAGTTTCTTTTCGATGCGCTCGGTCACCTGACGCGAGACTTCCTGCGCCGTCGCCCCCGGCCAGTTGGTGCGGATCACCATGGCCTTGAAGGTAAACGGCGGGTCTTCGCTTTGACCGAGCTTGGTGTAGGACAGTGCACCAACGATTGCCAGTAACAGCATCAGGAACAGTACGATCTGGCGGTTACGCAGCGCCCATTCGGAAAGATTGAAGCCCATCGGGGATTACTCCTTGTCCGCCAGATTGACCACGCGGTTGGAGCGATCCACCGGGCGCACATGCTGCCCGTCGAGAAGCACATGGACGCCAGCGGCCACGACCCAGTCGCTGGCATTGAGACCTTCGAGCACCGGGACGGTCTTCTCACCGAAGGCACCGACCCGCACAGGGGTCTTCTTCAACGTATTGTTGGCGCTGACCACCCAGACGTAGGTCACGCCATTTTCCGCGGTCAACGCCGAAAGCGGCACGGACAGCGGGATCACCTCAGCGGTCTGCACAAACACTCGGGCGCTCTGGCCCAGCTCGGCAGGGACCTTGCCGCCGGTGAAGGCGATGCGAGCGGCAAAGGTGCGGGATTTTGGATCGGCGGCCGGCGACAGTTCGCGGATATGCCCGGCGAAGCGTTGATCGGGTTGCGTCCACAGCTCCACCGAAACCGGCTGTCCGACCTTGAAACGGCCGAAGCTCTGTTCCGGCAGGCTGATCAACACTTCACGCTCGCCATCGGTGGCCAGGGTAAACACGGTTTGCCCGGCCGCCACTACCTGCCCGACTTCTACGGCACGCTTGGCCACCACCCCGTCCTGCGGCGCACGCAGCACGGCATAGCTGGCCTGGTTGGTCGAGACGTTGAACTCGGCTTTGATTTGCTTGAGGCGTGCCTCACCGGATCGATAGAGGTTTTCGGCGTTGTCATACTGCGAACGACTGACCAGCTGACGGTCCATCAGGGTCTTGTAACGATCGCGCTCGGAACGTACCAGGTTGAGGTTGGCTTCGGCGGCGGCGACCTGGGCACGGGTGGCCTCCAGTTGCAGGCGAACGTCCTGGGGATCGAGCTCTGCCAGCGGTTGATCGGCCTTGACCCGCTGCCCCTCTTCGACCAGTCGTCGGCTGACTTTACCGCCAATCCGGAACGCCAGGTCGGGCTCATAGCGGGCACGAACTTCACCGGGATAGCTTTCCATCGCCTGCGCCGAAGGCTCTGGCTGAACCACCATGGCCGGACGGATGCTGATTTGGGGCGCCTCTTCGTGACCGCACGCAGACAATAAAAACGCCAGACTGACTGGCAACGCGAGGGGCAAGGCATAGCGGAACATGGTGAAGGACCTTTCGCTAATAGTGCTTGGAATATTTATACTGGCCAGTATGTTATTAATAGCAAACTGACCAGTCCAGTAATAAAAGCGAATATGCCGAACAATCTTTCAGCACCCAGCGGCCCAGGCCGCCCCAAGGATCTGGCCAAGCGCCAGGCGATCCTCGATGCGGCGAAAACGCTGTTTTTGAGCAAGGGTTACGCCAGCACCAGCATGGACGCCGTCGCAGCCGAGGCCGGTGTGTCGAAGCTGACGGTCTATAGCCACTTCAACGACAAGGAGACGCTGTTCTCCGCCGCCGTGATGGCCAAGTGCGAGGAGCAGTTGCCGCCGCTGTTCTTCGAACTGCCGCAAGGCGTGGCGGTGGAAACGGTGCTGCTGAATATCGCGCGCGGGTTTCATCAACTGATCAACAGCGACGAGTCGGTGAACCTGCACCGGTTGATGATGACCCTGGGCAGTCAGGACCCAAAGCTCTCGCAGATTTTCTTCGAGGCCGGGCCACAGCGCATGTTGCAGGGCATGGAGCGTCTGTTGACCCGGATCGACGACAGTGGCGTGTTGAGCATCGACAAACCGCATAATGCGGCCGAGCACTTCTTCTGCCTGCTCAAGGGGGCGGGGAATTTTCGTTTGCTATATGGCTGCGGTGAACCGCCGGTGGGCGAGGCGGCGGAGAGCCATGTGCGGGAAGTGGTGGGGTTGTTTATGCGGGCTTATCGCCCTGATCCCGTGTGAGAGATTTGTAGTGTTCTGGTAGACGCCATCGCGAGCAGGCTCCCACAGGGTCAGTGGAGAACCTGTGGGAGCCTGCTCGCGATGGGGGCAACCCGGGCTTAAGGCTTGAGCGCCTTCTTCGGATAGATGTCATACCGACTGGATTTGCCATCCAGCGCATGACTGGGCTTGGGCCCTTCAATGCACGGCGCCTTGCGCGGTCGCTTGACCACCACCCGATGGCTGGCCAGCGCCAACGCCGCTTCAAGCAGTGCCGGCGCGTCCGGGTCATCGCCCACCAGCGGCCGGAACAGGCGCATTTCCTTTTTCACCAATGCGGTTTTCTCACGGTGCGGGAACATCGGGTCGAGGTAGATCACCTGCGGTGGCTCGCCTTCCCAGTTGCGCATCACATCGATGGAGTTGCCCTTGAGCAAACGCATGCGCGCCACGATCGGCGCCACGTCGAAATCTTCCGCGCCGCGGGCCAGACCATCTTCGAGCAAGGCGCCGATCAGCGGCTGACGCTCGATCAGGCTCATCTCGCAACCCAGACTGGCCAGCACGAATGCATCCTTGCCCAGCCCTGCCGTGGCATCCAGTACACGTGGACGCACGCCCTGAGCGATGCCAACGGCCTTGGCGATCATCTGCCCGCTGCCACCCCCGTATAACCGACGGTGAGCCGCGCCACCCTCGACGAAATCAACCCGCACCGGCCCCGGCGCATCCGGTCCCAGTTGTTGCAGTTGCAAACCCTGCTCGCCCACCTGCAAGGCAAACTCGCCATCGGCCACCTGCAATGGCAGGCCCAGGCGCTCGGCCCACTGCTCGGCTTGCGGCTCGAACGCCGCGTCCAGGGCCTCGACATGAATGCGGCAGGCCGCGGGTTGATCAATCATCGGAAAACACGCTCAAAAAATTAATGATCGGCAAAAACTGCCGATAACAAAACTATCGAGCATTTTGCCAGAGCTGAGCGTCGACCGAGAGAAATGTCAGACATTCAACCCACAATCACAGGTTTTATCTCGCCCTACGGCAATTACAACCTGCGAAATACCCAGGCACTGAGCGGTGTCAGTCACCTCTGGCAGGATTTCTTTGCCCGTGCGCTGTCCGATCAGTCGGGTGATGTGCTGCCGCAATCTCTCAACTTTCCGCCGGTCGATCTCGAAAGCCCGGTTGAGCCCACCGTTGGCAGCGACCTGCTGGCGCACATCGTTTCCCAGCGCGAGTGCGACGTGAAAGACAACGTGGTACGCCCGCCCGAGCCGCTGTTCCTGCCGATCGCCGAGTTTGAAATGGACCTGGCCGACAAGCCGTTCCCACCGTTCCCGCCGGAAGAAATCGCCGCCCAGCAGAAACAGCAGGACTTCGAAAGTGGCTGGGTTCGTCCGATCGTGTTGACCGCCGGTCAACCTGTGCCAGCTGCCAGTCCCGCGCCGCAACCGCGTCCCCTGCACCTGCCGATCGCCGAGTTTGATCTCGACCTGCTGGACAAGCCTTTCCCGCCCTTCTCCCCCGAAGAATTGATCGAGCAACAGAAGCAACTCGACTTCGATAACGGCTGGGCACGGCCGATCATCCTGCAAAACCTGCGTCTGGCCGCCTGACCCTCAGCGACACCTGCGCTGTTCAGTCCTTGAACAATGAATTGGCCTGCTGGAACGGCATGGAGCGCGACGTGAAGCCGAACGTCCCCGAATCGCGGATCTCCTGGGCGGCCCGGAAGAACTCGCCATAGGCTGCCAATGCCAGCGCCGAACCGACACTGATCCGTTTAACGCCCATCTCACTCAACTGCTCGACCGATAACTTCAGGCCGCCGGACATCAACACGTTGACCGGTTTCGGCGCCACGGCGCGGACCACCGCCAATACGTCTTCGGCGCTGCGCAGGCCCGGCGCATACAGGACGTCGGCACCGGCCTCGGCAAACGCCTGCAAGCGGCGAATGGTATCGGCCAGGTCGGGATTGCCGTGCAGAAAGTTCTCGGCCCGCGCGGTCAGCGTGAACGGAAAAGGCAAACTACGGGCGGCAGCGACGGCGGCTTCGATGCGCGCCACGGCATGCTCGAAGCAGTAGATCGGGCCCTCTTCACGCCCGGTGGCGTCTTCGATCGAGCCACCGACCGCCCCCACTTGCGCGGCCCGCAGAATACTCTTTGCGCATTCCGCCGGGTTGTCGGCAAAGCCGTTTTCCAGATCGACTGCGACTGGCAAATCACTGGCCGCAACAATCGCCTGAACGTTCAACAGGGTTTCGTCGAGGGTCAACCCGCCATCGGGACGCGCCCTGGAAAACGCATAACCGGCACTGGTGGTCGCCAACGCCTCGAAGCCCAGGCTGGCGAGCATTTTTGCTGAACCGGCGTCCCACGGATTGGGAATCACGAAAGCGCCTTTGCGCTCGTGCAGGGCTTTGAAGGCTTGGGCTCGAAGGGTTTGTGCGTCCATTGGCAGGCTCCTGAAAAGGCGAACGAATCCGCTTCAGAGCAGGCCAAGTTGCTCGGCGGCGGGTTCTCTGTATAGCTCAGGCAGCGGCGGCAGGCCAGGCAAACGCAGCATCAATCTGGCGTGAAACCGCTGCGCCAGTTTCGCCGCCAACACATTGTCGGCGGTGTGCAGGAAGATATAAGGCGTGCGCCCCTCTTCGATCCACAGGGCAATTTTCTCCACCCACGGCAGCAGAAACGGATCGTTGGCTTCCAACTGCGGATGGCCGATGAAGCGCACCTGGGGACATTGCGTGAACGCCGCCGGACGGGGTGGGACCCGTGGTTTCTTCGATTGGGCGTGCAGCACCGAAGGGTCGGTCGATGTGCAACTGAACAGCGCGCGCGAATCGAGACAAATGCGCTCGACGCCGCGATCCAGCAACAGGCGGTTGAGCTCGCGTTCGCTGTCACCCTTGGCGAAAAAGGCGTCATGCCGCACTTCCACCGCCAGTGGTCGCTCAAGGGCATCGATAAAACCCGCCAACTCGGGCAAGCGTTGCGGTGTAAAGCTCTTCGATAGCTGCAACCACAACGGCGCTACCCGCGCGCCGAGCGGGCTGATCAACTGCGTGAAGGTTTCGGCGGCGGTCAGTTGTTCACGCAGGTCGCCGCCATGACTGATGTCGCCGGGGAACTTGGCGGTGAAGCGAAAGTGTTCGGGCAGGGTTTCGGCCCAGCGCTGCACGGTGGTAGCAGCCGGGCTGGCGTAGAAGGTCGTGTTGCCTTCCACAGCGTTGAACACTTGGGAATACAGACTCAGAAACTCGGCGGGCTTGGCGTCCGCCGGATACAGATACTCACGCCAGGCGTTTTCGCTCCAGGACGGGCATCCGAGGTAGTACGGCAGCATCATCAGATGTACAGGTCGAGACCCAGTACTTCGGCATCCCAATCGACAAAACCGGCGGTGCTCAAGTAGCTGGCCAAAGCCATCGCCACACTTTTGCTCATGGCACGGTGGTAAATCATGTCTTGCTGACGGGCAGGGAGATTGCTCAGTTTTTGTGCGGAGGCTCTGGCGGCTCGGGCGGCCAGTTGCTCTTCGGACGGAAATTCCAGCTCACCGTCGATATCGACGGATTCGTCTTCCACCACAGCGCCTTTGCGAGGCTTGCGCTTGATGGGGTAAGACTGAGAAGAAAAGCCGTCTATACGCATAATTGTATGCTCGGTATCAGTGATGGCAGTTTAGTGGCGCATAACCCACTTCGCAAACCGCCGAGTGATAACTAGAACACATAAAAAGCAAAAGGTTTAAAAGCGGGAATTAGAAACTGACGATTGGTTTGGATTGGCACACTTTGTGGCGAGGGAGCTTGCTCCCGCCGGACTGCAAAGCGGCCCCATTCCTACAGCCTCACTTTGCCACCAGGTATTGCGACAGCTTCGCCGCCGAACGGGAGCAAGCGCCCTCGCCACAAAAGTGTCCTCAGCACTGAATCGGGTAAATCAACGTGCCTTCGGCGTCGCAACCTTGTCCCGCAAATAAACCGGCTGTGCTTCATCCGCCACAATCGCCTCACCGCGCTCCCAGGCAAATCGCGCCAGCGTCAGCAAGTCTTCGGCATGGGGCAGCATGCCCGCGTCCTGACCGCTCAGGTGGACGCCGATGCGCTCGGCATACCCCCAACCGGTGCCCGCGCCAAACCATTCGCCACTGGCATCAGCCGGCAATGCAGCCACTTCCGGGGCCAATACCGCTTCAGCCCCGACCAGTCGCATCTCCCCTGCCGTTTCGCGGTAGCAGCCCCAATACACCTCGTCCATCCGCGCATCGATGGCCGCCGCGACCTGGCTGACGCCATGCTCGCGATACGCACGCTGGGCCAGTACGGCCAGGTTCGACACCGGCAACACCGGGCGATCCAGGGCAAATGCCAGGCCCTGCACAACGCCGATGGCAATCCGCACGCCGGTAAACGCACCCGGTCCGCGACCGAAAGCGATGGCGTCGACCGCTTGCAGCGTGGTCCCGGCATCGGCCAGCAACTGCTGGATCATGGGCAACAGCTTCTGCGCATGCAGGCGCGGGATCACCTCGTAATGGCTCGTGACCTTGCCGTCATGCAGCAAGGCAACGGAGCAAGCTTCAGTCGCGGTGTCCAGGGCCAGCAAGGTGCTCATCGATGTATCCGTAAAAGAGGTCAGAAAAAAGTGCGTCAGTATAAACAACTACGGCCCGCAAGCGGGCCGTGGATGATGCAGCAAATCAGACTTTTCAGCTCAGGGCAGCCAGCACCTTGGCGGTGATCGCTTCAACCGAACCGACACCTTCGATATGACTGTACTTCGGCTTGCCATTGGCAGCCGAGAGCTTCTGGTAGAAGTCCACCAACGGCTTGGTCTGCGAATGGTAGACCGACAGGCGATGACGCACGGTTTCTTCGGTGTCGTCCTTGCGCTGTACCAGGTCTTCACCGGTGATGTCGTCTTTGCCCGCGATTTTCGGCGGGTTGTAGACGATGTGGTAAACGCGACCGCTGGCCTCGTGAACACGGCGACCGGCGATACGCTGAACGATTTCTTCGTCTTCAACGGCGATTTCAACAACGGCATCCAGCTCGACGCCGGCCGTCACCAGGGCTTCAGCCTGAGGAATGGTGCGCGGGAAACCGTCGAACAGGAAACCGTTGACGCAGTCGGACTGGGCAATGCGGTCCTTGACCAGTGCGATGATCAGGTCATCGGATACCAGGCCGCCCGCATCCATGATGCTCTTGGCTTTGATGCCCAGCTCGGTGCCGGCCTTGACCGCTGCGCGCAGCATGTCGCCGGTGGAGATTTGCGGAATACCGAATTTCTCGGTGATGAACTTAGCCTGAGTACCTTTACCGGCCCCGGGAGCTCCCAGCAGAATGACGCGCATCGATGTGCTCCTCAATTTTTTTATATAGATAACGTCAGATTCGCCTCATGGGGCCAATCTCAAAAATAGGGTCGTGACCGCCCAAACGGCCAAAGGCTGATCAAGATACACAGCAGGCTGCGCCCACACAAGCCGCCAAAAGTCGGAGAAACCGCCGCCTCCTGCGACCTTTTGGCGCGGTTCCCCTGGTCGCAACCCCATCATTAACTGTCGCCTTGCCGCACTTTCCAGCCGGCCTTTGACCGGCATCCGCCCCCTGCAGCGAACGCCTCACCCCAGGGCAAAAACCTTAGCCGGTATTGCGCAAACCGGCGGCAATCCCCGCCACAGACACCAGCAATGCCTGTTCTACCGGGCTGCCCTGTGCCACGTCCTGTTGTCGCGAGCGCGCCAACAACTCGGCCTGCAATAGATGAAGCGGGTCGAGGTAGGTATTACGCAAGCGGATGAATTCAAGGGTGTCAGGGCTATGTGCCAGTAGCTGCGACTGTCCGGTCAGACCCAGGACGATCGCGCATGCCTGCGACAATAGGTCGCGTAAGTGTGCGCCCAACGGCAGCAATTGCGGTTCCACCAGACGCTCATCGTAGGACCGGGCGATGTCAGCGTCGGCCTTGGCCAGGACCATTTCCAGCATATCGATGCGCGTACGGAAGAACGGCCACTGCTCGCGCATTTGCCCCAGCAGCTCACCTTCACCGCGCTCCAGGGCCTTGCTCAAGGCCGCTTCCCAACCGAGCCAGGCCGGCAGCATCAGGCGCGTCTGGGTCCAGCCGAAGATCCACGGGATCGCCCGCAGGCTTTCGATCCCGCCGGCCCGGCGCTTGGCGGGGCGGCTGCCCAACGGCAGACGCCCGAGCTCCTGCTCAGGGGTGGACTGGCGGAAGTATTCAACGAACTGCGGATTTTCCCGCACTACGGCGCGATAAGCGCTCACGCCGTCGGCCGCCAGTTCGTCCATCAGATGGCGCCACTGCGGGGTCGGAGGGGGCGGTGGCAACAGGGTCGCTTCAAGCACCGCCGCCAGATACAGATTGAGGTTTTGCTCGGCGATGTCCGGCAGGCCGAATTTGAACCGGATCATTTCCCCCTGCTCGGTGGTACGGAAACGTCCCGCGACCGAACCCGGCGGCTGCGACAGAATGGCCGCATGAGCCGGGCCGCCGCCACGGCCCACGGTGCCGCCGCGACCGTGGAACAACAGCAGCTCCACCTGCTGCTCGCGGCAGATATCCACCAATCGTTCCTGCGCCCGATATTGCGCCCAGGCCGCCGCCGTGGTGCCGGCGTCCTTGGCGGAGTCGGAGTAGCCGATCATGACCTCCTGCGGCCCTTGCAGGCGCGAGCGATATCCCGGCAGCAGCAGAAGTTTCTCGATCACCGGCCCGGCGTTATCCAGGTCCGCGAGGGTTTCGAACAATGGCACCACGCGCATCGGCCGCAACACGCCAGACTCTTTGAGCAGCAGTTGCACGGCGAGCACATCGGAAGCGGCACCGGCCATGGAGATCACATACGAGCCGAGGGATGCCCCCGGTGCCGCGGCGATTTCCCGACAGGTCGCCAGCACTTCGGCGGTGTCGGCGGACGGCTTGTAGTGCGGCGGCAGCAAGGGCCGACGGTTGTTCAGTTCACGCATCAGGAAGGCAATGCGCTCTTCTTCGCTCCAGTCTTCGTAGCGACCCAGGCCAAGGTAATCGGTGATTTCGGTCATGGCCGCACTGTGCCGCGACGCGTCCTGGCGCACATCGAGACGCACCAGGAACAGGCCGAAGGTGACCGCTCGGCGCAAGCAGTCGAGCAACGGGCCGTCGGCGATCACGCCCATGCCGCATTGATGCAGCGAGTGATAGCACAGCTCCAGCGGATCGAGCAGTTCCCGATTGTTCTGCAAGACATCGGCCGGTGCCGGCGCAGGAGTGGTCAACGCAGCGTGAGCCCAGTTGCGCGTCGCACGCAGGCGCTCGCGCAGTTGTTTGAGGACCGCACGATAGGGCTCGGCACTGTCGCCGGCCCTGGCTTTCAATTCGTCGCTGGCCTGCTGCATCGATAGCTCGGCGGCGAGCTGATCGACGTCACGCAGGTACAAATCCGCCGCCATCCAGCGTGCCAGCAACAACACTTCACGGGTAACGGAGGCCGTCACGTTCGGGTTGCCGTCGCGGTCGCCGCCCATCCACGAAGCAAAGCGAATCGGCGCGGCTTCCAGGGGCAAGCGCAGGCCCGTGGCGGCATGCAGGGCCTGATCGGCCTTGCGCAGATAATTGGGAATGGCTTGCCACAGCGAATGCTCGATCACCGCGAAGCCCCATTTGGCTTCATCAACCGGTGTCGGACGTGTGCGGCGGATCTCTTCGGTGTGCCACGCTTCGGCGATCAGACGCTGCAGTGTCGACTTGATCTGCTCGCGCTCGGCGCCGGTCAGGTCGCGATGGTCCAAGGCCGCCAGTTGCGCGGCGATGGCATCGTACTTCTGGATCAAGGTGCGACGCGCGACTTCGGTCGGGTGCGCGGTGAGAACCAGCTCGATTTCCAGCCGCCCCAATTGCCGGGCCAGGGACTCGGCGCCATGGCCTTCGGCGCGCAGCCGGGCAAGCAGTTCCGGCAGCACACGCGCTTCGAAAGGCGCCGGCCTGGATTCTTCGCGGCGGTGAATCAGCTGATATTGCTCGGCGATGTTGGCCAGATTGAGGAACTGATTGAACGCCCGCGCCACCGGCAGCAACTCATCCTCGGTCAACTGGTTGAGGCTGGCGCTCAATTCGGCGTCCATGGAACCGCGGCGATCGGCCTTGGCCCCTTTGCGGATCTGCTCGATCTTGTCGAGGAAACCATCCCCGTACTGGTCACGAATGGTGTTGCCCAACAGCTCACCCAACAGGTGAACATCCTCGCGCAAGCGTGCATCGATATCGGTCATCAGCAGTTCTCCAGCGAAAAATCCGGGCGGCCATGAACTTAAAGAGTGCCGCTCCAGAGCGCTTCTTACAAGCAAGACGACGAAGGGACTTTAAACCTTGGGCGTTAAGGCTAGTCTGAACTATGAGCCGTACAACGGCTGTCACCGGTTAATGCCGGACACTCACCCGGCCTGCCACGAGCAGGAGCGCAATGAGGTCATTATGAAAATCCGCGAACTGGCCCAGCATTGGGAAGAAAATGCCAAGGGTCGCCTGACCAAGACGGGCTACACGATTCATCTGGACGTGGAAGCCGCCGCACGCCTGGCGGCCATTACCGAGATGTACCCCAAACGGCAACCCGAGGAGCTGCTCGGTGAACTGATCGGCGCCGCGCTGGAAGAACTGGAAAAAAGCTTTCCCTATGTGAAAGGCTCGACCGTGGTGGCCACTGACGAAGAAGGTGATCCACTGTATGAGGACATCGGCCCGACCCCTCGCTTTCTCGCCTTGTCCCGCCGGCACTTGCATGACTTGTCAGCAGGCAACGACAAGCAAAAACACTGATTTTCCCACCGAATGATCCCCTTGTAGGAGCGAGCCAGCTCCGGGCGGCGTTCCGACGATGGTCGTCGACGAAAACGCGTGATACCTGAGTAACGCGGCGCGTCGAAATCCATCGTCGGAACGCCGCCCGGAGCAAGCTCGCTCCTGCAAGCGCCAGACCTCACGCCTGATTAATTTCTCTGAACTTTCGAAAAACCCCTTGGGTCAACCCAGTAACCATGCCTGGGACGGCCGTATCAAATCCCCTCGAAACCGTAGCTCGCGGCTCCTTTGCCCAGGATGGATTTTTTTGTTGTTCAGGAGTTAGTCCAATGGAGTTGAAGATCATGAAAACAGGTACTGGCAAATCCTCATCCACCCCTCTGCATGGCCTGAAAATGGCAGCCCTCGCCCTCGGCGGCAGTCTCGTACTGGCCGGTTGCGCCGGTCACCCGCCCACCGAACAATTCGCCGTCACCGAGTCAGCGGTCAATAACGCTGTCAGCGCCGGCGGGACTGAATTCGCGGCGGTGGAAATGAAGTCTGCGCAAGACAAGCTCAAACAAGCCGAAATCGCCATGCACGACAAGAAGTACGAGCAAGCGAAAACCCTGGCCGAGCAAGCCGAATGGGATGCTCGCGTGGCCGAACGCAAAGCCCAGGCGATGAAAGCCGAACAAGCGCTGAAGGATGCTCGCCAAGGGGTTCAGGAACTGCGTCAGGAAAGCCAGCGCACCGTTCAGTAACGGCGCGGCACGACGTATTTCTTACTCGACTAAAAGGACGAAACCATGATTTCCAAATGCATGAATTCCAAACAATTGATGATCCCTGCCCTGCTGGCCGCCAGTATTGCCCTGGCAGCGTGCTCGACACCGCCCAACGCCAATCTTGAACAGGCCCGCACCAACTATTCCGGCCTGCAGGCCAACCCGCAGGCGAGCAAAGTCGCAGCGCTGGAAACCAAGGATGCCAGTGATTATCTGGACAAGGCCGACAAGGCCTATCTGGATAAGGAAGACCCGGCCAAAGTCGATCAACTGGCCTATCTGACCAACCAGCGTGTCGAAGTGGCGAAACAGACCATCGCCCTGCGTACGGCGGAAGCCAACCTTAAAAACGCTTCTGCGCAACGTGCCCAGGCCCGCCTGGATGCCCGTGACCAGCAGATCAAGCAATTGCAGGACAGCCTCAACGCCAGGCAAACCGATCGCGGCACGCTGGTGACCTTCGGTGACGTGCTGTTTGCCACCGACAAGGCCGAGCTGAAATCCAACGGTCTGATGAACATCAACAAACTGGCGCAGTACCTCCAGGAAAACCCCGACCGCAAGGTCATCGTCGAAGGCTACACCGACAGCACCGGTACGGCGTCGCACAACCAGTCGCTGTCAGAACGTCGCGCCAACTCCGTGCGCATGGCACTGGTGAAAATGGGCGTCGACCCGACCCGCATCGTCGCCCAGGGTTATGGCAAGGAATACCCGGTGGCGGACAACACCAGCGTGTCGGGAAGGGCACAGAATCGTCGGGTGGAAGTGACGATTTCCAACGATAACCAACCGGTGATTCCACGGTCGGCGGTGAGTGCCAACACCCAATAAAAACCACAGTGGCAGCGAGCCTGCTCGCGATGAGGCCTGGACATTCAACATCTGTGTTGACTGTCACGCCGCCATCGCGAGCAGGCTCGCTCCCACGTCAGGTTTTTGTTCAGGGTTGCAGTTGCTGCGGCGTTTCCTGCCCCATGCAACGCACGGCTTTTTTCTTGCTGTCGATCAGCACCCCGGTCAAGCCTTTCTGTTCAGTGTCGAACAGCACCAGCACGCCATCGATGCACTGCGCCACTTGGGCGGCCGGTTCCAGGGAGACTTTATAGTCCTCGCCCGGCACGGTCTTGAGCATGGTGAATTCGTTGAGCAGCAACGCATCCTCAGGCTTGGCGAAGTGCAGGTAGCCGTACCACCACAGGGCACCCACAGTGCCGAGGATGCTGCAAATACCGGTGATGATCAGCGGGATGGCGTTACGTTCTTCACTCATTGCGGACTCTCTGGTGGTTCATCTTCAGAATGTTCGGGCGCCGGGTAATTGGGGATCTCACCCAGGCGGCGCAGACCGTTGAAATGCTGCGGGTCATCAAGAAAACGCAGCATGACCTTGCGCCAGACCGGATCGGCGAACGTCTGCACGTGCCCCCCGCGGGTCAGTTGCAGCACGCGCGGCGGCGGCGCAGCTTGATACAGACGGATGCCGTTGGAAAGAGGCACGAGCGGGTCGTCGATGCTGTGGAAGATCAGTTTCGGCACGCCATTGATCTTGCCCATCGAGTTGATTGCACTGTCGCCGTCCGGCACCAGCCACGACAACGGCACCTGAAACGCCCAGGTCAGCCATGAGTTGCTCAGGGCATATCGGCCGACACTGCGGTAACTGGCGGGCACGCCGTCGAGCACGAACGCCTTGAGTTGTTTCTGCCGCTCCGGGTGCAGAGCCAGGTAATGCACGGCCATCGAGCCGCCGAGGCTTTGCCCGAGGAGGATCACCGGCTTGCCCTTGACCTCCGGCGCCTGGTCCAGCCAGGCGAATGCCGCGTCGATGTCCAGATAGATCTCCGGCAGGCTCGGCTCGCCTTCGGACAGGCCATAACCGCGATAGTCCACCAGCAACACTTGGTAACCCTTTTCCGGCAACCAATAGCTGCCGCCCAGATGCATGGGCAGGTTTCCGCCATTGCCGTGCAGGTGCAGCACCGTGCCCTTGACCTCTACCCCCTTTTTCGCCGGCAACCACCAGGCATGCAGGCGCAGGCCGTCGGCAGTGGTCAGGGTGACGTCGCGGTATTCGAGCCTGGCTTTTTCCGGGGTGAACAACTGGCCGGGTTCGGGGTAGAACAGCAGCGAGCTGCAACCGCTCAGGGCCAGGAGCAGGCAGATGACGCCGAGGATTCTCATCCGTTGAAACCTCGCAAGAAAAGAAGAAGGCCGAACACCGACCCCTGTGGAAGCGAGCCTGCTCGCGATGGCGGTGCATCAGTCAACATTGAGGTTGAATGTAAAACCGCTATCGCGAGCAGGCTCGCTCCCACAATGGTCCATGGCTTACCGCTACAGGATGTTGGAGTAATCCGCCTCGATCCGGTCCAGGCTCAGGTGATTGAGGAAGTTGGAGAAGCACATCCACGCCGACAACGCATTCATGTCGCGGAACTGCTCCGGCAGGTACTTCGGCGGTACCACCAGCCCTTCATCCACCAACTGCCGCAGCGTGCGCATGTCTTCCAGCGTAGTCTTGCCGCAAAATAGCAGCGGTATCTGCTCCAGTTTGCCTTTGCGCACGGCCAACTGAATGTAGTTGTAAATCATGATGAAGCCCTTGAGGTAGGACAAGTCTTTGGTAAATGGCAGACCTGTCGGCACCGAACCTCGAAAAACGCGACTGGTGTTGCTGTAGCTTTCCGCCATTTCGAAACCCTGCTCGCGGAAAAACTCGAACACCTGCAGGAAGTCGGCACCCTCCTCCACCATGTGAATGGCGCGGGTACGGTTGGTCAGTTTGCGCAGGCGACTCGGATAGGAGGCGAAGGTGATGATTTCCATCAGGATCGCCAGGCCTTCCTGGGTCACCGTCGACGAGGGCGGGCCCTTGGCCAGGAAGGTGCAGATCGGCTGGTTCAGGCCATTGAGCGTGGTGCCGACGTGCACCAGTCCTTCGTGGACTTCCAGGGCGCGCACATCGCGCTGGTTGAACATCGCATCGGCGCGGATCTTGATGTAGTCGGCACCGGCCGCCGCATCGGCGACGATACCGTCGGACTCGAACACCCGAATGGTTTCCTCGGCCTCGCCGAACACCTTGTTCAAGCGATGCTGCAGCATTTCCACCGCATCCTTGGCCGTCAGCGTCTTCGGTTCATCCTTGAGGTCGCCACGGCCATCGATGTTGTTCAGGTAATCGGAGAGCATCAGCCCCAGGTCGGACAGGGTCGGGTCACCGGCGTGGAACGCGTCGGACGCGGCGCCGTACAACTCCTGGGAAATCAGGCCGAAATCCTCGGTGCCGCGCGCTTCAAGCATGCGCACCACCATCCGGTATTCCTTGCACATGCGCCGCATGATCTGGCCGACCGGGTTGAACTGGCCGAGCTGGCGGGTGATGTCGCGCTCGATGTTCTGGAACTCCAGCTTCACTTTGCTGGAGTCGAAGGACAGCGGCCGGTTCAGGTAGTAGTCGCGGTCCACCGCCGGCATTTCCTTGCCCTTGGCCTTGAGGAAACCCTTGCGGATGTTGTCGTCCCACTTGACCGCATCGAGGACGCGGATCGGCGTCTGCGCCAGCACAATGCGATCGGACAAAATGCGTATCGACTGCTGGTATTCGTCCACCCGAAACTCCTGTTGAAAGCGTTATGTGGGTTTATTTGGCCTTGGCCTGGCGCTGATAACGCACCACCTCGACGAACACATCGGAATTGGCCGGGTCATCGAGGTAGGCGGACACCTGGTCCATCTTGCTGTTGATCAACACGCCATCGCCTTCAGCCGTTTGAAAGCCATCGCCGCTCAGGGCCTTCTGCTGCAATGCCTGATTGATTTGCTCGAGGTCGAGGTTGTAGACAACCAGTTCATGTTTGTCGGTCAGTTCGAAGCCGGCGATGGTGAAATGCCCGCCGAACTGCGCTGGCACCTTCGCCGACAGATACCAGCGACTGCCATGTCGCGACACCGTGAAAGGATAGGCTTCGCGCTCCTTGGGTCTGGCGCGAAAGTAGCTGATCGCCTGGTACTGGTTATCACCGATGCGCGTCAGCTCCAGATTCAGCGGCTCACCCCAGGCGTTGGTGCTGGTCCATTTGCCGAGCAACCCTTTGGGCGCGGGTTCGCTCGTGGGCAGCGGCTCCTTGAAGGTCACCAGGCAGCCACTGAGCAGCAGGAACGACAGGGCGATCACTGCGACATGCCAGGCTTTCATTCAACACTCCCTATGAACGGACTCCGCACCCAGCAAGCTCGCTCCTACAGTTATTACACCGACGCCAATACCAAATGCATGTAGCGCGTCAGGATGCCGAGCATTTCCTCTTCGGCCACCGGTTCGGCGTCGTTGAGCAGGCCCTGATATTCCATCCGTCCGATGATAGCCGTCAACACTTTGGCATCCTGTTGCGGCTCGCGCGAACCCAATACCTGAAACAGCTGGCAGGAGCCCTGCAGGAGAATCTGCTGGTGCGAGCGCACCAACTCGGCCAGGCGCGGGTTCAACAGCGCTTCCTGGCGGAATGCCTGTTCGGCCATCAGATGTTCGCGACGGGTGAGCAGTTGCCGGTGCACATAGTCCGCCATCAGCCGTGCGATATCGTCCGCCAGCTTCGAACGGGCCTCTGGGCTGCCATCGCCACTGTCGACCATTTCGCGCAGCAGGCCTTCGTTATTCACCCACAACTTGGCCATGTAGGCTGCGCTGCGTTCAACGTATTGAGCGAAGGTATCGGTGAGCAGGTCATCGATGTCCTTGAAGTAGTAGGTGGTCGCCGACAACGGCACATTGGCCTCGGCAGCCACTGCGCGGTGGCGCACGGCCCGCACGCCATCGCGCACGACAATGCGCATTGCAGCATCGAGTATCTCCTGTCGACGCTGTTCGCTGCCCTGTCGGCTGGCCTTGCGGCCCTGGTACTGAACACTTTCAGCGACCGCAGTGGCGACACCCGCTGCACCTTCTTGAGCCATTGCACCGTTCACGACAGGATTCCTCTCTCACTTCAAAAGTAACCATTTGATACGTTTGTACCAGACAGGCAATAAAAAACCGCCTGAAAAGGCGGCTTTTAAATTAAAACACTTACGCTTGCGGCCGCATGTGCGGGAACAGGATCACGTCGCGGATCGACGGTGAGTTGGTCAGCAGCATCACCAGACGGTCGATGCCGATACCTTCACCCGCTGTTGGCGGCATGCCGTACTCCAGCGCGCGAACGAAGTCGGCGTCGTAGTGCATGGCTTCGTCGTCGCCGGCGTCCTTGTCGGCCACCTGCGCCATGAAGCGTTCGGCCTGGTCTTCCGCGTCGTTCAACTCGGAGTAGGCGTTAGCGATTTCACGGCCGCCAATGAACAGCTCGAAACGGTCGGTGACGTTCGGGTTTTCGTCGTTACGACGAGCCAGCGGCGACACTTCGAACGGGTACTGGGTGATGAAGTGCGGCTGTTCCAGCTTGTGCTCGACCAGCTCTTCGAAAATCATCACCTGCAGCTTGCCCAGGCCTTCGAAGCCCAGCACCTTGGCGCCGGCCTTCCTGGCGATGTCGCGGGCCTTGTCGATGTCGTTCAGATCGTCAGCGGTCAGCTCAGGGTTGTACTTGAGGATCGAGTCGAACACCGACAGACGCACGAACGGCTCGCCGAAGTGGAACACCTTGTCGCCGTACGGCACGTCGGTGCTGCCCAGAACCAGCTGCGCCAGTTCACGGAACAGTTCTTCGGTCAGGTCCATGTTGTCTTCGTAGTCGGCGTAGGCCTGGTAGAACTCCAACATGGTGAATTCAGGGTTGTGACGAGTCGAAACGCCTTCGTTACGGAAGTTGCGGTTGATCTCGAACACTTTTTCAAAACCACCGACCACCAGACGCTTGAGGTACAGCTCAGGCGCGATACGCAGGAACATTTCCATGTCCAGCGCGTTGTGGTGGGTTTCGAACGGTTTGGCTGCCGCGCCGCCCGGAATGGTTTGCAGCATCGGCGTTTCCACTTCCAGGAAGTCACGCTTCATCAGGAAGCTGCGGATGTGGGCGATGACTTGCGAACGCACGCGGAAAGTCTGGCGCACGTCCTCGTTGACGATCAGGTCAACATAACGCTGACGGTAGCGTTGCTCGGTGTCGGTCAGGCCGTGGTGCTTGTCCGGCAGCGGGCGCAGGGATTTGGTCAGCAGGCGCACGCTGGTCATTTCGACGTACAGGTCGCCTTTGCCGGAGCGGGCCAGGGTACCTTCGGCGGCAATGATGTCGCCCATGTCCCAGGTTTTCACCGAGGCCAGGGTTTCTTCGGACAGGGTCTTGCGGTTGACGTAGACCTGGATGCGCCCGGTCATGTCCTGGATCACCATGAACGAGCCACGGTTGAGCATGATACGACCGGCAACCTTGACCGGAATCGCAGCCTCTGCCAGCTCTTCCTTGGTCTTGTCCGCGTACTGCTTCTGCAAGGCATCGCAGTAGTTTTCGCGGCGGAAGTCGTTCGGGAAGGCATTGCCCTTGGCGCGCTCGGCAGCAAGCTTTTCCTTGCGCAGGGCGATCAGGGAGTTTTCTTCCTGTTGCAGGGCTTGCGGGTCGAGTTCTAGGTCGCTCATGTCTTTAAATTTTCCATCAGGTTCGTTGTCCCCGACCTGCGGTCGGGGAGCGCCGGCACGCCGGCTCCTAAAAAAGGGTTACAGGCCGGATTTCAGGCTGGCTTCCAGGTATTCGTCGATGTCGCCATCGAGCACCTTGTCGCAGTCGCTGCGTTCGATGTTGGTGCGCAGATCCTTGATCCGCGAGGCATCCAGCACGTACGAACGAATCTGGTGACCCCAGCCGATATCGGACTTGGTGTCTTCCAGGGCCTGGGAGGCCGCGTTGCGTTTCTGCATTTCCTGCTCGTACAACTTGGCCCGCAGCATTTTCATCGCGGTGTCCTTGTTGGCGTGCTGGGAACGTTCGTTCTGGCAGCTGACCACGGTGTTGGTCGGTACGTGGGTGATACGTACGGCCGAGTCGGTGGTGTTTACGTGCTGACCACCGGCACCGGAGGAACGATAGGTATCGATCCGCAGGTCTGCCGGGTTGATCTCGATTTCCACCTTGTCATCGATCTCGGGGGAAACGAACACCGCAGAGAACGAGGTGTGGCGACGGTTGCCGGAGTCGAACGGGCTCTTGCGCACCAGACGGTGTACGCCGATCTCGGTACGCAGCCAGCCAAAGGCGTATTCGCCCTTGATGTGCACGGTAGCGCCCTTGATCCCGGCGACTTCGCCGGCGGACAACTCCATGATGGTGGCGTCGAAACCGCGTTTGTCGGCCCAGCGCAGGTACATGCGCAACAGGATGTTGGCCCAGTCCTGGGCTTCGGTGCCGCCGGAGCCGGCCTGGATGTCCAGGTAGGCATTGTTCGGGTCCATTTCGTGGCTGAACATGCGGCGGAATTCAAGCTTGGCGAGGTTTTCCTCGAGACGGGCCAGCTCGGCGACCACATCGCCCACCGCGCCTTCGTCGTTTTCTTCGACAGCCATGTCCAGTAGGTCGCGGCAATCGGCCAGACCGGCGTTCAGCTCGTCCAGGGTTTCGACGATCTGGGCCAGCGCAGAGCGCTCGCGGCCCAGTTCCTGGGCGTACTCAGGTTTGTTCCAGACATTCGGATCTTCAAGCTCGCGATTGACCTCGGTCAGACGCTCATGCTTTTGATCGTAGTCAAAGATACCCCCGAATGGTTTCGGAGCGCTCGGACAGGTCCTTGATGGTGTTAAGGATCGGGTTGATTTCCATGGCGGGCAGCACTCGTTGGCGAACTTTTGAAAGCCGGCGAGTATAACGTAATCAAGCCGTCACCGCAGCCCGCCTGGCGGACGGAATACCGTCCAATTGAGTTTCGGCGGCTTCAAAGGGAGAAAAAACCAAAACGAAAAATCCCACACAACAAAAACACGCTTCCCACACAAGAAACCGAGCCGCCCTGCATTAATCCCGCATTCTCTCATTCACAGTCCCGCCCTTCTAAATCAGCACAAGGGATGTGTGATGTTCAGCCCTGCCGCCCCCGCCTCTTTTATCCAGAACAAACAGGGGGTCAACCACGACCCGCAAGTCCTTGAGCCCACCGACAAGGAAGCCATCCGCCGACCTTCGCGTCTTGATCTGAAACGCAGCACCCACTGCACGCAGGCCCGGCCATGAGGCGCCTGGGAAGATTGTCCGCCGGCCCTTGCTGCGAGCCCGACAAGCTGATTGTCCAGGTGATCGGCACCGGCCATTCCAGGGACCAGCGACTGGTGCTCTTCGATCGGTCGGGCCTTGAACCGCTGCAGGCCCTGACCGATGAGATGGAGTGCGAAACGGAGCGTTTATTCAGCGTCCACAGCGAAGTGTTTGCGTGGAACTGGTACGCCCGGTTTGAGCATCAGTTATGGCTGGAGATTGCCACGACCCATGGAGCGCCCATTCGCCTGCCGTTGCTGGAGGACCTGCGGATTACCCCGCGTCAACTGGAAGCGCAGTGGAATCAGATCGTCCCCGTCGTGCCGTTGGTCGCGCTGCCCGGTACGCGCAGCCGCCACGACCTCGGTACGCCGGTCCTGTGCCGCAGCGGCTTTGTCTATGTGTTTTACCGCGGGCGCCTGTGGCGTGAACTGGAAGTGCGGCAGGACGGCGAACGCACGACTTATCACGACATTGACGTGTCGATGTTTCGCGAAGGCCAGGATCTGTGCGACGACTACCGACTGGCCAGGGGCGTCGCACTCAGCGACATCTGGCTGCCCGCCACCTGGAACCGGCAACCGGCCGAAGCGGTGCAGCTGTGTTTCAGCGAGATCCAGCTCAGTGCTGTCCGCGTCAAGCGCCTGGAGGAGGACCCGGTTTTACGCGCCCGGCGCTGCCAGAGCCCCACGTTGCCGTGCGACAGTCAGACGTTCGAACGACTTTTCGACCAGCAGCCCGATGGGCAGGCGATGCTCGAGGCTTTCGGTCGTTTCAATGCGTGGGATGCCCGGGCGTCCGACAGCGCGACGAAAGCCAGCGTCACCTGGCGCAACCTGGCCGGGCGTGCCTTTCCGCTCCACCTGATCGCCCCGCAACGGGCTCGCCAGAGCGGGTTCGAATACATGCTGGAGCATCCGGGGCGTTACGTATGCGATCTGTCCGGGCAGTTCGCCGCTCAGCGCAAATTCGAAGCCAGGCGCTGCCTGGCTCAGTGGGAGCAGGGCGCCATGCCTGATGTGCCCGCCACCTTCGAAAGCAGCGCCTGGGCCGACTGCCTGGCCACGCTGTTGCAGCACTTGCACGGCAAGACCCCGCCAGACGATGAAGCGGACCTGTGGCAACCCCAGCCCGCCGTCGTCGATGTGCTGGAGGCCGCCCGCCGACGGCGCGTGTGCGGCGTGCTGCTGGAGGACCCGCGTTACCGCTTGCGGCACCTGCTTGCGCAGATCCGGCAGCAACAGCAATTGCTGGCGCTGTATGCCGAGCGCGCCAGCCTTTATCCCCACCACGCCAGCGCGGTGATGGTCCAGCAACTGATCGTGCCGGCCAACATCAGTGGCCAGAAGAACCCGCTGCATGCCTGTTTCCACAAAGTGAAGGAGGCCGGGCGCCGCGACATCAACCGTTTCACCGCCAGCGCCGAGCGCGCCCTGATCTGGCAACAACTGAACATGGCCCAGGCGCTGCTGGCCGAGTGCCTGCAGCAGCCGGTCACGCAGCAAACCCTGGCCGACCATTTGAGCCAGGACGGCTTTGATTACCTCGCCGCGCTGTTTGCCGTGAGCCAGACGTTCGCGGCCCTGGCCACGGTGCCCGCGCAACTCGATCCGCTGGCCAGCAACGGCGACGTCACCAACGCGCTGACCGGTGTGAGCCTCTACAGTCCTCGGGCCAGCGCCGGGCAGACCCTGCTCAACGACATCGCCCACGACCCGGCGCACCCGCTACACCGGATGCTCTGGCCCGCCGTCGATGAAGCGGCGCTGGCCGCACCCTACGTGCCGCCCAGCCAGACAACCCTCAACGAGGGCGATGGTCATTTGCGCGCCGATGACCTCGCCGCATTCGAAAGCCACCCGGGGCCCTATTACCCGCAGGTCGACCACCTCGACGGCCACTTGCTCAAGGACCTGTTGGCCAGCGGCAGCCTGAACAGCACCCTCACCGGGCAATCGAAAGCGGCCGCCGGTAGCCTGATCGGCATCTACGAAAACCTCGCGGGCGCCCTGGAAACCGCCAGCAGCGCGGTGAACAAACCGTCCGGGCCACACACCGCCCAGGCCATGCCCGCCAGCACCTATCTGCACGGCCTGGGCGTGGGGCTGTTGCGCAGCCTGATGCCCAAGACCTTCGGCGACGCGCACTTCATCCTGCGGCGTGACGCCGATCCGCAGCATTACTACGTCTTTGGCCTGACCGATGTGCCGTCCGGCGATCAGCGGCCACACCGGGGGATGGGTGAGTATCTGGATGCCCAGGGCCGACCGCTGAAGGTGTACGACGACGTGCTCGACACCCCGTACGCCCTTCGCGAAACCCATCACACACTGCTGGCGATCCCGCTCAAGCATACGACGGCGAACAACCTCAGCGTGCTGAATCAGCGGATAAACGCGGTTTACAAAGCCGATGTGGAGGCGCGGGCGACGGGCGATGCGTACGTGAAAAGTCCGTTGCAGCGGGGCGTGGATGAGCATGTCGAGTCGGCTAACAGCCGGGTTCATCGCGTGCTGGGCTCGTTGCCGTTTGCGGCGGGGGTTTTGATGTTGGAGGTTTGGAATGTGAGGGTGGAGTGGGAGGGCAGAGGGCGGACAATTCGAGAAAAAGGTTCAGTACGCATAGGTCTATCGTTTGTTGGGGCTGGCCTTGATCTAGCTGTAGCACTAGAGATGTTGACGGTAAAACTCGCCGCTACCCAGTCTGTTTTTGCGGCTGGTCGAAAGGTTCTGTTTACTATTTCCGATGAGACTGCAAAAAAAATCTTCCGTTCTTATGCCACGCGTTTTGTCAGAACATATACCGGACGACTTATCTCACAAATAATATCGGGATTTGTCTTTACATCCATTAGCTTGTACGACGCTTGGTATGCCCAAAAATGGGGCGACGATGCAATGTGGGGATATCTGATGATGGCTGCGGGCGGTTCCATCAGCGCTCTCAGTAACTTGATCGTCAGTAGCGTGACCTTTCTTGGTTTGGGGCCAGGTGGTTGGGCAGCACTCATATTGATCGTGATCGGTGCCGGATTGGCCTGGTGGCTGAGCAACAAGCCCATCGAAGAATGGCTGGTCAATGGCCCGTTCGGCACGCAAGTTCATTCAGATAATGCGCACCTGCTGGATCCGCAGCGTGGTTTCCATTACCTGATCAGTTTGTTTGCCGACATTCGCATCAGCATAGGCCCCAACCCTCAATTCATCCCCAACGCTAAACATGACTTTCGCGCCAGGACACCTTTTCCAGTGATCTCGTCCAATACCTGCATTCGCATCGAAAGTAACTTGCCGGGCTTAATGGGTAACCTGGGTACGCTCAACATCAATGCCCACTGTCGACTTAATACCTTTGAACTCAAAGGTGGCCGCCTCAAAAGTGAAACCGTACCGTTCACTAAGTTGATCGATAGCCGCCTCGTCCCACCCAATGCCCAACGGCTGCTGCCGCAGGGTCTGGAACTGTTTTTCAAAACGCCAGCGAGCTACGCCTTCGACCCGGTAACAGGTTCCTCCGGTATTGCCCATCAATGGCAAGTCCGGGCTCAGTGCGTACTGGAGCAGCACCATCAACGCTGGCACTTTCCTGCACCACCCCCGAAGGACGGTACGCCGTTTGATGCCACCCATATAAAACCCGACTTCGGCAGTGAGGGTGAACTTTATTGGGCAGATGAAGTGACAAATAAGATCACGAGGCGCTGACAAATGACCCAGGAATCGTATTACGCCAAGACGGCCTATGGGGCGACCGAAGTGCCCCAGCAAGAGCAATCCACTGAGCGGCCATGGATCATGCGTTTTGCCAAGGTCAGACTGCCTTGGGGTAATGCTGATGAAGTAACGCCCGTGAGTTTTGTGGAGGATTACTCACCACGAGACCTTCGAAATCAGGAGCAACTGAAGAGAGAGCGTGAAGAGCAAATAGCCAAAGGCACTTATGCTCCGAGCCCATTCGAGCATATTGATTTTCACATGAGGGATAATCACGAAAGTTTTAGATATGCACTTCTTCCTGCAAGCTCCCACTTCTGGATATACATGCAAGGAGTAGGACGCTTTTCGTTCTTTCTTCTTTTTGTTTTCAGTATCCCCGCTTACTTCGCAGTTATATCTATAGGATATGAGCCTATTTGGGAGTCAACGAAAACCTTATTTATTCAACTATTTTCCTGGCTTCTCGGCCTACCACTTCTATGCTGGGCCATCGGTTCATTCGTCATCAAGCACTTCCCCAACCTCTGGATAAAACCCTCCCGAGGCCCCATCTGGGAACTCAACCGCCGCACCGGCCTGGTCACGGTCTTCGACTACAAAAACAACGGCGAATATAAAAAGAACGGCACCATCGGTGAACTCACCGCGCCGTTCTACGAGTTTGATGCCTATATCGCCACGTCCCCGGACAGTCAGGGCATGCCGTTGAATGTGCTGTACCTCGCCCATCGCTACCGCAACATCATGATCAACTTCGGCGCGCTGCTGTGCCCCGGCCCCGACGTCCAGCCGCCCTGCGCCCTGTGGGATTTCATCCAGAACTACATGAACGTCAGCCGCCCGCTGCCGGATCTGCCGCAATACGAAGCATACCGCCACCTCGACCCCACCACCGCCGAATACGACCGCCTCACCGGCCGCAACCCCCGTTACTGGATCGACATGGACGACGCGACGTTCAAGCAGGTCGTCAATGACATGCACCAGCGCGTCGAGGAAATCGATACGTTCGAGCGGCCGAACCTGATGGCGGGATATGTGACCTATGTCGATTGATCGACGAAAAAGTGCGGCATGCGGTAAATGAACGCTAAACATGACTTTCGCGCCAGGACGCCTTTTCCAGTGATCTCGTCCAATACCTGCATTCGCATTGAAAGTAATTTGCCGGGCTTAATGGGTAACCTGGGTACGCTCAACATCAATGCCCACTGTCGACTTAATACCTTTGAACTCAAAGGTGGCCGCCTCAAAAGTGAAACCGTACCGTTCACTAAGCTGATCGATAGCCGCCTCGTCCCACCCAATGCCCAACGGCTGCTGCCGCAGGGTCTGGAACTGTTTTTCAAAACGCCAGCGAGCTACGCCTTCGACCCGGTAACAGGTTCCTCCGGTATCGCCCATCAATGGCAAGTCCGGGCTCAGTGCGTACTGGAGCAGCACCATCAACGCTGGCACTTTCCTGCGCCACCCCCGAAGGACGGCACGCCGTTTGATGCCACCCATATAAAACCCAACTTCGGCAGTGAGGGTGAACTTTATTGGGCAGATGAAGTGACAAATAAGATCACGAGGCGCTAACAAATGACCCAGGAATCGTATTACGCCAAGACGGCCTATGGGTCGACCGAAGTGCCCGTGCAAGAGCAATCCACTGAGCGGCCATGGATCATGCGTTTTGCCAAGGTCAGACTGCCTTGGGGGAGTGCTGATGAAGTAACGCCCGTGAGTTTTGTGGAGGATTACTCGCCACGAGACCTTCGAAATCAGGAGCAACTGAAGAGAGAGCGTGAAGAGCAAATAGCCAAAGGCACTTATGCTCCGAGCCCATTCGAGCATATTGATTTTCACATGAGGGATAACCATGAATGCTTTAGATATGCACTTCTTCCTGCAAGCTCCCACTTCTGGATATACATGCAAGGAGTAGGACGCTTTTCGTTCTTTCTGCTTTTTATTGTCAGTATTCCCGCCTACTTTTTAGGTGTATCAACAGGAAATGATCCTATTTGGGAGTCAACCAAAGTTATATTTATCCAAGTATTTTCCTGGCTTCTCGGCCTACCACTTCTCTCCTGGGCCATCGGTTCATTCGTCATCAAGCACTTCCCCAACCTCTGGATAAAACCCTCCCGAGGCCCCATCTGGGAACTCAACCGCCGCACCGGCCTGGTCACGGTCTTCGACTACAAAAACAACGGCGAATATAAAAAGAACGGCACCATCGGTGAACTCACCGCGCCGTTCTACGAGTTTGACGCCTACATCGCCACGTCCCCGGACAGTCAGGGCATGCCGTTGAATGTGCTGTACCTCGCCCATCGCTACCGCAACATCATGATCAACTTCGGCGCGCTGCTGTGCCCCGGACCCGACGTCCAACCGCCTTGCGCCCTGTGGGATTTCATCCAGAACTACATGAACGTCAGCCGCCCGCTGCCGGACCTGCCGCAATACGAGGAATACCGCCACCTCGACCCCACCACCGCCGAATACGACCGCCTCACCGGCCGCAACCCGCGTTACTGGATCGACATGGACGACGCGACGTTCAAGCAGGTCGTCAATGACATGCACCAGCGCGTCGAGGAGATCGATACGTTCGAGCGGCCGAACCTGATGGCGGGACACGTGACCTATGTCGATTGATGCCGATGCCCGGGAACGGGGCTCTGAGGGCGAACGCTTGGCGCAAAGGCGTTATATAAGGTGCACTAGGAAATTTCTGATAGCGCCAGATACCTGAAAGAATGCGGGGGACAGTTTCGCTGTCCTGACAGGGAAAGCTCCCTCATCAAAGCCCCCTCGCCCACTGGGGTATGTCGGACTGGAAAACGCCGGACTCACCCGATCCCCACCTGATTACGCCCATTCTTCTTCGCCAGATACAGCCCCTTATCCGCCGCCGAGATCAATTCGCGGCAATGGCTGCCTGCTGCCGGGGTGATGGTCGACAGGCCGATGCTGACGGTCAGGCTGGAGCCTTCGGTCGGGGAAATGTGCGGGATCTTCAGGGCTTCGATGGTCATGCGTAGTTTTTCCGCCACCAGCCGTGCGCCACCCTGAGAGGTGTTGGGCAGGACCAGGGCGAACTCTTCACCGCCGTAACGGGCCGGCAAGTCCGAAGGCCGGGCGCTGGCATCGCGGATCGCCGCGGCGACCCTGCGCAGGGCCTCGTCGCCTTCGAGATGGCCGAAGGTGTCGTTGTAGGTCTTGAAGTAATCCACATCGATCATCAGCAGCGACAATTGGCTCTGTTCGCGCAGGGATCGGCGCCACTCAAGCTCCATGTATTCATCGAAATGCCGACGGTTCGACAGCCCGGTCAGGCCGTCGGAGTTCATCAGGCGCTGCAGCACCAGATTGGTGTCGAGCAACTGCTGCTGGCTCACGCGCAAGGCGCGATACGCAGCGTCCCGCTGCAACAGGGTCATGTAGGAGCGCGAGTGATAGCGGATGCGCGCAACCAGTTCGATGTTGTCCGGCAGCTTGACCAGGTAATCGTTGGCCCCGGCCGCGAACGCCGCGCTCTTGATCAGTGGGTCTTCCTTGGTCGACAGGACAATGATCGGGATGTCCTTGGTCGCCGGGTGATTGCGGTACTCGCGCACCAGGCTCAGGCCGTCCAGACCGGGCATGACCAGGTCTTGAAGGATCACCGTCGGCTTGATGCGAACCGCATGGGCAACAGCCTGGTGCGGGTCGGCGCAGAAATGGAAGTCGATGTTTTCTTCGTTCGACAACCCGCGGCGCACCGCCTCGCCGATCATTGCCTGATCGTCCACCAACAGCACCATGGCGGCGTTTTCGTCAGTCTTGAAGTCGTCGAGCTGTAAATCAGTCATGTGCGTTCACCTGAATACTGCCTGGGCCAGGATTGCCGGGAAAAGTCGTCATTTGGGGAAAATCTCGAGCAATCGTGGCGCTATTTTTTCCAGCGGGCGAATTTCCATGGCGGCGTCGATGGCCGCGGCCGCCTTCGGCATGCCATACACCGCACTGCTTTGTTGGTCCTGCGCGATGGTCAGGTAGCCTTGCTGGCGCATGAGTTTAAGCCCTTGTGCACCATCACGCCCCATGCCGGTGAGCAAAACGCCCACTGCATCGCCGTTCCAGTGATTGGCCACGCTCTCGAAAAACACATCGATGGAAGGCCGATAGATTTCGTTGACCGGCTCGGCGGTGTAAGCCAGCGTGCCGTTTTTTAACAAACGAATATGGTGATTGGTGCCGGCCAGCAAAACCGTGCCGCTTTGCGGCGTTTCACCTTCCTGAGCCAGGCGCACGTTGAGACCGCTGGCGCTGCCGAGCCATTCGGCCATGCCGGCGGCGAACACCTGATCAACGTGTTGCACCAGCACGATGGCGGCGGAGAAATCCTTCGGCAGGCCCTTGAGCAAGACCTCCAGCGCCGCCGGCCCACCCGCCGAGGAACCGATGGCGATCAGGCGCTTGGCCGAGGCCGAACCGCGCAACGGACTCGGTGCCGGCCGCTCCCGTTGGCCCTTGTCGCCGATCAGCCAGCCGATGTTCATGATCTTGCGCAGCAGGGGCGCCGCCGCTTCCTGGGCGTTACCCGCACCGAGGGACGGGGTGTCGACCACATCCAGAGCACCATGGCCCATGGCTTCGAACACCCGGTGCACGTTTTGCTGGCGATCCACGGTGACGATGACAATGGCGCACGGGGTTTCGGCCATGATCCGCCGCGTGGCCTCCACCCCGTCCATCACCGGCATGATCAGGTCCATCAGAATCAGATCCGGCGTCTGTTCGGCAGCCTTTTGCACGGCCTCCCTGCCGTTGGCGGCGACCCAGATCACCTGGTGCGCCGGCTCGAAGGCCAGTGCCCGGCGCAGCGCCTCCACGGCCATGGGCATGTCGTTGACGATGGCGATTTTCATGCCCGCGCTCCTCCTATGAGCTCAACCACTGCATCGAGCAGGGCGTCGTCATGAAAACTGGCTTTGGCTAGATAATAGTCGGCTCCAGCGTCCAGTCCACGACGACGATCCTCTTCACGATCCTTGTAAGACACCACCATCACCGGCAGCGATTGCAGGCGATTGTCCCGACGCAACAGCGACACCAGTTCAATGCCGTCCATGCGCGGCATATCAATGTCGGTAATCAACAGATCGAAATCCTCCGAGCGCAGCGCATTCCAGCCATCCATGCCGTCGACCGCCACGGCCACGTCATAGCCCCGATTGAGCAACAGCTTGCGTTGCAACTCACGCACGGTCAGGGAGTCATCGACCACCAGAATCCGCTTGCGGGCCGCCTCGGCGGCCTGGTTGCCGTGTCGGGCAATGCGCTCCAGGCGCCCGGTATTGAGCAGTTTGTCCACCGAGCGCAGCATGTCCTCGACATCGACGATCAGCACCACCGAACCGTCGTCGAGCAAGGCCCCGGCAGAAATGTCCTGGATCTTGCCCAGACGCTCATCCAGCGGCAACACGACCAGGGTCCGCTCACCGATAAAGCGCTCGACCGCCACCCCATAGATCGTATCGCGCTCGCGGATCACCACGACTTTCAGAGTCTGTTGTTGGCCTTGATTCGCCGGGCGCTGCAACAGCTGACTGGCCGCCACCAGGCCAACGTGCCGGCCTTCATGCCAGAAATGCTGACGACCCTCGACCTGCACGATGTCGGCCGAATCCAGATCGCACATGCGCTCGATGTGGGCCAGCGGAAAGGCATAGGCCTCTCCGCCGACGTCCACCACCAGACTGCGCACCACCGACAGGGTCAGCGGCACTTCCAGATGAAAGCGACTGCCCTCGCCCGCCGTCTGCTCCAGCACCACCGCGCCCCGCAACTGGCGGACCATGTGCTGCACCGCATCCAGACCGACACCGCGTCCGGAGACTTCAGTGACGGTGTCGCGCAGGCTGAAACCCGGCAGGAACAGGAAAGTCAGCAGCTCCTCTTCGCTGAGCTGGGCAGCGGTTTGAGCTGGGGACAATTGGCGTTCGATGATGCTGCGGCGGACGTTCTCAAGGTCGACGCCGTTGCCGTCATCGCTCAGTTCCAGCACCAGCAAGCCCGCCTGATGGGAGGCACGCAAGCGAATCACGCCCTCGGCCGGTTTGCCCGCCAACAGCCGTTGTTCAGGGGTTTCGATACCGTGATCGACCGCATTGCGCAGCAGGTGCGTCAGCGGCGCTTCGAGTTTTTCCAGCACGTCGCGGTCAACCTGGGTCTTCTCGCCCTCAATTTCCAGACGCACTTGTTTACCGAGGCTGCGCCCGAGGTCGCGGACCATTCGCACCTGACCGTTCAAGACATCAGCGAAGGGCCGCATGCGACAGGCCAGCGCGGTGTCGTACAACACCTGCGCGCGCTGGCTGGCCTGCCAGGCGAACTCATCCAGCTCGGCGTTTTTTTCCACCAGCAATTGCTGGGACTCGGCCAACAGTCGACGCGCATCTTCGAGGGCTTCCCGGGCTTCGAGGCTCAGGGCGTGCTCCTTGAGATGGACGTTGAGGTTTTCCAGTGCTCGCAGGCTGTTGTTCTGGATGCGCTTGAGACGCTGCATGGTGGCCAGGTGCGGTTTGAGGCGCAGGGTTTCCACCAGGGATTTGCTCGACAGGTCGAGCAGGCTGTTCAGCCGCTCGGCGGTGACTCGCAACACGCGCTCGCCATTCTCGGTGGTGCGCCTGGACTTTTTCGGCGCTTGCGCAATCGGCTCGACGGCAGGAGCAGGTTCTTCGGCAAGGGACGCAGGCTCTTCAAGTTGAAGCTCTGCCACCAGGGATGCAGCCGTTGCCGTGACCGGTACGGCAGCCGCCGCCGGATCAAGCAGGCGTCCCATCAGGGCGACATAGGCCTCGATATCCGCCGGTACCGGAGCGTTGCTCGGCGTCGCGATACGCATCAACAAATCGGTGCCTTGCAGCAATGCATCGATGTGTTCGGGACGCAGCAGCAGGCGGCCTTCCTGGGCGCTGACCAGGCAGTCCTCCATCACGTGGGCAACGCTGACCCCGGCATCGACACCGACGATCCGCGCCGCGCCTTTGAGCGAGTGTGCCGCGCGCATGCACGATTCGAGTTGGTCGGCCTGGGTCGGATTGCGCTCCAGGGCCAGCAGACCGGTACTGAGCACTTGGGTCTGGGCCTCGGCTTCGAGGCTGAACAGTTCCAGCAAAGAGGCGTCGCGCATCTGCTCGGGGGTCATGTGAGGCTCCGGGTCACGGCGGACAACAGCTGCTCTTCATCCAGCCAACGCAGGCTGCGCCCCCTGAATTGCAAGACGCCACGGGTGTACCGGGCACTGGCCTGGGTGCCGGAGCGCGAGGCCGCATCAAGGATCTGCTCGTCGATGGCATGAATGCCGTCCACTTCGTCAACCGGCACCACCACGGGCCCGCCATGGGCGGCGATGATCAGCATGCGCGGCATGACCCGAGTGCCGGGGGCGACATTGCTGATGCTGTCGAGCCCCAACAATTCGACCAACGAGAGGCACGCCACCAGCGCACCGCGCACGTTCGCCACGCCGAGCAAGGCGCCGGAGCGCTGATGCGGCAGCGAGTGAATCGCTTGCAGTGGCGCAACTTCAACCAGACTGCGAGTGGCCAGGCCCAACCATTCTTCGCCGAGGCGGAACATCAACAGTGAGCGGGTTTTCACCTCGCTCTCCACGGCGCTGGACACCTGCAAGCGGTCGTCCTGCTGCAAGGCATAACGATCCAGCAGGCGCGTGGCGGCGGCCGAATACACGGCGCAATTGCGGCAATGAATGTGTTCGCTCAGCAGCGGGCAGGACTTGTCGCCATGGATACCGATACGGTTCCAGCAATCATCGATGGCCTGGGCATCTTCACGGGTGACGCTAAAGGTGGCGGAGGCGATCATCGTTTGCGCTCACTGTCAGCGGCGCGCTCGCTGCGGGCGGCGCGGTCCTGTAATCGTCTGGCTCCCACGGTGTCGCCCTGGGATTGCAGCAAGGCTGCCAGGTGCATCAACGCGTCGGGATGTTGCGGCTCGAGGTACAACGCCTTGCGATAAAAACCCTGGGCTTCCAGGACACTGCCGGCCACATCGCTGAGCAACCCGAGCCAGTAAAACACCTGGGCCACAGGTTCGTGGCTACGCAAGTAACTTTCGCACGCGGCACGGGCTTGGGCACTCTTGCCTTCGTTGGCCAGCGAAGCGATGTTGGCCAGCAGCGTGGCAGCGTCCGCGCCGTCAGTTTTTGCCGTATGCGCTGTCGGCGCCACGGACGCGAACGGGCGTCTGTGTACTGGCGCCGGCACCACGTTGCGCACCGGTCGCGGCACAGGCAATGGCGCAGGAACCATGGCCGGTAAAGGTTCGGGCTCCGCCGCGTGATGACGGCTGAAGGCAAAGGACTGTGCAATGCCAATGGAGCGCATGCCGAACCGTCCCAGCAGGCTGCCTTCTGCCGGGCCGATAAACAACACACCGTCGACGTGGGTCAGGCGCTTGAGCACTTCGAAAACCTGCTTTTGCGTGTCCTGATCGAAATAGATCAGCAGGTTGCGACAAAACACGAAGTCGTAGGGCGGCTCGTTGGCGAGCAACGCCGGATCGAGCACGTTGCCGACCTGAAAACGCACTTGATCCAGCACCCGTCCATCGAGGCGAAACCCGTCGTTTTCTGCCACGAAATACCGGTCGCGAAAGGCAATATCCTGCCCACGGAACGAATTCTTGCCGTAGAGCGCGCGCCGGGCTTTTTCCACCGACAGCGGGCTGACGTCCATGCCGTCGACCTTGAACTGGTGCGGCATGAGCCCGGCATCCAGCAACGTCATGGCAATCGAATAGGGTTCTTCGCCGGTTGAGCAAGGCAGGCTGAGAATCCGCAAAGCTCGCAGGTTATTGATTTCGGACAGGCGTTTGATCGCCAGTTTCGCCAGGGTGGCGAAGGACTCCGGGTAACGGAAAAACCAGGTTTCGGGGACGATCACCGCTTCGATCAGCGCCTGCTGTTCGTCTCGGGAACCCTGCAAGGTTTGCCAGTATTCATCGGTGGTCAACGCATTGGACGCGGTGCTGCGCTGGCGCACTGCACGCTCGATGATGGCGGGCCCCACGGAGGTGACGTCGAGGCCGATGCGTTCCTTGAGGAAATCGAAAAACCGCTGATCACCGCTCATGACCGCTCCTCAAGCAGCGCCAGATCCAGCGGTGGCGACGGGAACAGCAGCGCGCGGACCGGATCGTCCAGCAAGTCGGCGACCCGCACCCATTGCAGTAAACCCTGCGCATCTTCGCGCACAGGGCCGAGGTACGGCGCCTGGCGGTTATCGAGGCCGTAGGGCTGAAAATCCGCCGGGTTGCAACGCAGGGTGTCGGTGGCCTGTTCCAGAATCAGCCCGAGCAATTTCGGCGCGGCGCGTTCATCCGCGCGGTAATGGACCAGTACCAGACGCGTGCTGGTTCGAGCCTGGGCCGGGATACCAAACGTCAAGGCGCACAAGTCGATCACCGGCACCACCGCACCACGACAGGCGAATACCCCGGCGACCCAGTGCGGCGCGTGGGCAATCGGCTTCAGCGGCAGGCGCGGCAGCACTTCCGCGACCTCGGTGGCTTGCAAGGCATAGCGCTCGCTGCCAATGCGGAACACCAGAAACAACGCATGCAACGCCTGCTTCACGGCAGGGCGTTTGGCCGTGAGTTCGCTCATCAGACTTTGAATCGCGAGACGCCGCTACGCAGCCCCACGGCCACCTGACTCAGCTCGTCGATGGCGAAACTGGCCTGACGCAGGGATTCGACGGTCTGGCTGCTGGCATCGCCCAGTTGCACCAGGGCGTGATTGATCTGCTCGGCGCCGGTGGCCTGGGCCTGCATGCCCTCATTGACCATCAATACGCGCGGCGCCAGCGCCTGAACCTGATGGATGATTTGCGACAGCTGTTCGCCGACCTGCTGCACTTCGGACATGCCGCGGCGCACTTCCTCGGAGAACTTGTCCATGCCCATCACACCGGCCGACACCGCCGACTGAATCTCGCGCACCATCTGCTCGATGTCATAGGTGGCGACGGCGGTCTGGTCCGCCAGACGCCGCACTTCGGTCGCCACCACGGCAAACCCGCGGCCGTACTCCCCGGCCTTCTCGGCTTCGATCGCCGCATTGAGCGACAGCAGGTTGGTCTGGTCGGCGACTTTGACGATGGTCACCACCACCTGATTGATGTTGCCGGCCTTCTCGTTGAGGATCGCCAGTTTGGCGTTGACCAGATCGGCCGCCCCCATTACCGAGTGCATGGTTTCTTCCATGCGCGCCAACCCCTGCTGCCCGGAACCGGCGGCCACCGAGGCCTGATCGGCAGCGGTGGAGACCTCGGTCATGGTGCGTACCAGATCACGGGAAGTGGCCGCGATTTCACGGGAGGTCGCGCCGATTTCGGTCGTGGTGGCGGCGGTTTCGGTGGCGGTGGCCTGTTGCTGCCTGGACGTGGCGGCGATCTCGGTGACCGACGTGGTGACCTGCACCGACGAGCGTTGGGCCTGGGACACCAGCGAGGTCAGTTCGGTCATCATGTCGTTGAAGCCGGTTTCGACGGCACCGAATTCGTCCTTGCGCTCCAGGTTCAGACGATTGCTGAGGTCGCCGGTGCGCATCACTTCGAGGATGCTGACGATGCGGTTCATCGGCGCCATGATCGCGCGCATCAACAGCAGGCCGCAGAGGCCGGCAGCCAGTACGGCAACCAGCAGAGAGATGCCCATGCTGATTTTTGCCGTGACCACCGCGTTATCGATGGCCACTATGTCCTTGTCTGCCACCACTTTGTTTTCGTGGATGATGTCATCAAGCTTCATGCGGCCTGCCATCCAGGCCGGGATCAGCTGCTCATTAAACGTCTTGATCGCGTCTGCTGCCTGATTGCGCTTATGCAAGTCGAGTACAGCCGCTAACGCATTGTTGTAATCGGCATGAATCTTTTCGAAGGCCGCAAACTCGACTTTGTCTTCATCGGTGGTGATCGTGCCGCGATAGTTACTGATTTCCTCCTGCAGACGCGCTTCGTATTTTTTGTAATCCTCGACATCTTCTTTACTGATGCCCGAACTTTGCTTCAAACCCAGCAACTCCTGGGTCTGAATGAAACTTTCGGACCAGGCGCCGCGAATCATCGAGCTGTAATACACCCCCGGCAACGCGTCATCACGCACGCTGGCTTCGCTTTCCTCGATTTTCAATAACCGTGAATAAGAGGCGACGACCATCAACAGCATGATGGCGATAATTACCGCAAAGCTCGCCAAAATGCGTTGGCGCAACGTCCAGTTCTTCACAGTCAGTCCTCGGGGGCCATTTCAAATGCTGGGGAGTATAGCCGAGGGCGGTGTTTCATTTATAAGACGCTTGTGCACCACTTCTCATCCCGCCGAAATAGGCGGGACCGGCTCTGGATCGGGAATTTGCGCCATGGTTCAGGATACTGGCCAGTGGTGTTGCGCAAGCAGGGGGCGTGAATGGGCCATGAATGACGTTGTCGTGGCTGAAAAGGCTTCTCTGACAAGCCAGCTAGAGATCGATTCTGTAGAAGCTGGCTTGCCGGCGAAGGCAACCGGAAGGGCTACACCGAAGACTGGCGAACCTGCTTCTCCAGCTCCGCTTTCAAACCCGGTTCCAGCTTGAGCTGACGTGCCAGTTCATCCAGGTAGGACTTTTCCATAAAGCTTTCCTCATCCACCAGCATCACACTGGCGATGTACATCTCGGCGGCCATCTCCGGTGTGCTGGCCGCGCGGGCGACGTCGGCCGGGTCCAATGGCTTGTTGAGTTCGGCGTGCAACCAGTGTGCAAGCGCCTGATCGTTGTCCAGCCGGGTGAACTCACCCTCAATCAATTCGCGTTCGCGCTCGTCGATATGACCGTCGGCCTTGGCCGCCGCCACCAGGGCCTTGAGAATCGCCTGGCTGTGCGCTTCGACTTGCGCCATCGGTAAACGGTCAAGGGTTTGCGGCTCATGCCTGGGTGTCGTGCCCTGCTGGGCCTGCCAGTTGCCGTATGCCTTGTAGGCCAATACGCCCAGCGCCGCGAGGCCACCGTACACAGCCACCTTGCCTCCGACTTTGCGTGCCTTCTTGCTGCCCAACAGCAACCCCATGGCGCCCGCCGCCAGTGCACCGCCGCCAGCGCCCGAAAGCAGACCGCCAAGCCCGCTCGAGCCACCACTGCGGTCCCCAAGCATTCCGCCCAAGCCAGCGGACGTCTTGTTCTGCGTGCCGCCCGCCTTGTTCTGCAACAAGTCCTGGCCAGATTTGAGTAGCTGATCGAGCAATCCGCGGGTATTCATTTTCCGCCTCCATAAAAGGTGTAACCGGATTTGAGGCCCCAGCCTAGTTCGAAAGTGCCCGACCGCCGCCAGGGAGAGTGCTTCCAGATGTTGCTCTGGCGCTTTCGCTTACCGCTTGAAGCCTGTTTCGGTTTTTTAGATATACACTCGAACAAATCGATAAAAACCGCCCACCGGGTACGCTTCCCATGATGACCTTGCGTCAAATCCGTCATTTCATTGCCGTGGCCGAGACCGGCTCGATCTCCGCCGCCGCGCAAACCGCCTTTATTTCCCAATCCACCCTGACCCTGGCCATCCAGCAACTGGAGGAGGAAATAGGCGTCAGCCTGTTCAGCCGTCACGCCAAAGGCATGACCCTGACCCACCAGGGCCATCAATTCCTGCGCCAGGCACACTTGATCCTGGCCACCGTGGACAACGCCAAACGCAGCCTGCAACAGAGCACCGATCAGGTTGCCGGACAGTTGATCATCGGGGTGACCAGCCTGGTGGCCGGTTATTACCTGGCAGACTTGCTCACCCGCTTCCAGCGCGCCTACCCCAATGTCGAAATCCGCGTGATGGAAGACGAGCGCCCCTACATCGAACATTTGCTGGTCAGCGGCGAGATTGATGTCGGCGTGCTGATCCTCTCCAACCTCGAAGACCGCCACGCCCTGCAGACCGAAGTACTGACCCACTCACCCCACCGGCTCTGGCTGCCCGCCCAGCACCCGCTGCTGGAGCACGACAGCATCAACCTGGCCGATGTCGCCCGCGAGCCGTTGATTCAATTGAACGTCGATGAAATGGACCGCAATGCCCAACGCATGTGGACAGCAGCCTCACTGCAACCGCGCATTACCTTGCGCACCGCCTCGACCGAAGCCGTGCGAAGCCTGGTGGCCGCAGGCCTTGGCGTGTCCATTCAACCGGACATGACCTACCGCCCATGGTCACTGGAAGGCGACATCATCGAGGCGCGGCCGATTGCCGACCTCAGCCAGACCCTCGACGTCGGCCTGGCATGGCGGCGCGGCACGGCGCGCCCGGCCCTGGTGGACCCGTTCCTGACCGTCGCCCGCGAACAACCCCACGGCGGACGCAAGCCATCTATTTAATCGAACGCCACCTTCAGTATTTAGTATTTGTCGACCTCGGGTCCGCGCACTAGTCTTGCTCCATCTATAAGACGGCCGGCCCCAGTCACAGGGAGCAGCATGGCCACACAAGAAAAGAGAATCCGAAAAATGGCTGGCGCGCAGACCCCGTTGTTCACCGCCTTGTTGATCGATGGCGAATTGGTCGCGGGCCAGGGATTTGTCGAGCCGATTCTCAACCCGGCGACCGGCGAAGTCCTGACGCAGATCGCCGAAGCCAGCACCGAACAAGTCGAAGCCGCCATCCTCGCCGCCCACCGCGCCTTCGCCAGCTGGTCGCGGACCACTCCGCAGCAGCGTTCGAACCTGTTGCTGGACATCGCCAACGCCATCGAAAAAAACGCCGACCTGCTCGCCCGCCTCGAATCCCTGAACTGCGGCAAGCCGCTGCACCTGGCTCGCCAGGACGACTTGAGCGCGACAGTCGACGTGTTCCGTTTCTTCGCCGGTGCCGTGCGCTGCCAGACCGGGCAGCTCAGCGGCGAATACCTGCCGGGCTACACCAGCATGGTGCGGCGCGACCCTATCGGGGTCGTGGCGTCCATTGCGCCGTGGAACTACCCGATCATGATGGCCGCGTGGAAAATCGCCCCGGCCCTGGCCGCCGGCAACACGCTGGTGTTCAAACCGTCCGAGCACACGCCACTGTCGATCCTGGCCCTGGCGCCGGCATTGGCCGAGATTCTGCCGCGCGGCGTGATCAACATCGTTTGCGGCGGCGGTGAAGGCGTCGGCAGTCACCTGGTCAGCCACCCGAAAGTGCGCATGGTGTCGTTGACCGGCGATATCGTCACCGGGCAAAAAATCCTCCAGGCGGCAGCAAAAACCCTCAAGCGCACCCACCTCGAACTCGGCGGCAAGGCCCCGGTGATCGTCTGCAACGATGCCGACATTCAGGCGGTGGTCGAGGGCGTGCGCGCCTATGGCTATTACAACGCGGGCCAGGACTGCACCGCCGCCTGCCGGATTTATGCGCAGAACGGGATTCACGATCGCCTGGTGGCCGAACTCGGTGCGGCGGTCAGCAGCTTGCGCTTCGCCGGCAAACGCGATGCCGACAACGAACTCGGTCCGCTGATCAGCACTCGCCAACGTGACCGTGTGGCCAGTTTCGTCGAACGCGCCCTTGGCCAGCCGCACATCGAACGGGTGACGGGCGCCGCCGTGCATTCCGGCGCCGGTTTCTACTACCAGCCAACCTTGCTGGCCGGCTGCAAACAGACCGACGAAATCGTCCAGCGCGAAGTGTTCGGACCGGTGGTCACCGTGACCCGCTTCGATGAGCTGGAGCAAGCAGTGGACTGGGCCAACGATTCGGAATACGGCCTGGCGTCCTCGGTCTGGACCCAGAACCTCGACAAGGCGATGCAGGTCGCCGCGCGATTGCAGTACGGCTGCACCTGGATCAACAGCCATTTCATGCTGGTCAGCGAGATGCCCCATGGTGGCCTGAAGCGTTCGGGCTACGGCAAGGACCTGTCCAGCGATTCGCTCCAGGACTACAGCGTGGTACGGCACATCATGGCCCGCCACGGACAGCATCTCTGACTACGCTAATAACAAGCCGCTGACGGCATGCTTCACCCCGTTCAAAAACTGCCCCGACCATAATTTGAAGAAGAGGGAATTCCCATGTTCGTGCACAAGACCGCACTGCTCAGTGCAATCACCACCGCGCTGCTGGCCAGTGCCAGTGTCCAGGCCGCCGAGCCGCTGAAAGCTGTCGGGGCGGGCGAAGGCCAACTGGATATTGTGGCTTGGCCTGGCTACATCGAACGGGGCGAAAGCGACAAGGCCTACGATTGGGTCACGGGTTTCGAGAAGGAAACCGGCTGCAAGGTCAATGTAAAAACCGCCGCGACCTCCGACGAGATGGTCAGCCTGATGGCCAAGGGTGGTTACGACCTGGTGACAGCCTCCGGCGACGCCTCCCTGCGCCTGATCGTCGGCAAGCGTGTGCAGCCGATCAACACCTCGCTGATTCCAAACTGGAAAAACATCGACCCGCGCCTTAAGGACGGACCGTGGTACGTCGTCAATAAACAGACCTACGGCACCCCGTATCAGTGGGGTCCGAACGTATTGATGTACAACACCAACGTGTTCAAGACCGCACCTGACAGCTGGGGCGTGGTGTTCGAGGAACAGACCCTGCCAGATGGCAAGTCCAACAAAGGTCGCGTGCAGGCTTACGACGGCCCGATCTACATCGCCGATGCGGCGCTGTACCTCAAGGCGACCAAGCCGGAACTGGGCATCAAGAACCCCTACGAGCTGAACGAAGAGCAATACAAAGCGGCGCTGGCCCTGCTGCGCAAGCAACAGCCGTTGATCCACCGCTATTGGCATGATGCGACCGTGCAGATGAGCGACGTCAAAAACGAAGGCGTGGTGGCCTCCAGTAGCTGGGGCTACATGGTCAACGGCCTGGTGGCGGACAAGCAGCCAGTGGCCTCGGTCATTCCGAAAGAAGGTTCCACGGGCTGGGCCGACACCACCATGATGCACGTCGATGCCCAGCACCCGAACTGCGCTTACAAGTGGATGGACTGGTCGCTGCAACCGAAAGTCCAGGGTGACGTGGCGGCATGGTTCGGCTCGCTGCCAGCGGTGCCGGCGGCGTGCAAGGAGAGCGAGTTGCTCGGCGCCGAAGGCTGCAAAACCAACGGTTTCGACCAGTTCGACAAGATCGCCTTCTGGAAAACCCCGCAAGCTGAAGGCGGCAAATTCGTGCCGTACAGCCGCTGGACCCAGGACTACATCGCGATCATGGGCGGCCGCTAATTCTTGAAGTGAAGCAGGTCCCTGTGGGAGCGGGCTTGCCCGCGATGGCGGAGTGTCAGGCAACACCCTATTGACTGTGCTGACGCCATCGCTGGCAAGCCAGCTCCCACAGTTGATTACCTCTGTTGCCACTGCCGAGCAAGGCAGCCGGCTGTAGTTGACCGTTATTCGTTTTTTCAGAAGTCCAGGCAGGGCCGCTGCGACGGCCCTCGCCTTTTTGGAGCACCGCACCATGACGCTTGCAGTCCAGTTCACCAACGTTTCCCGTCAGTTCGGCGAAGTGAAAGCCGTTGACCGGGTTTCCATCGACATCCAGGACGGCGAGTTTTTCTCCATGCTGGGGCCTTCCGGCTCGGGCAAAACCACCTGTTTGCGCCTGATCGCCGGTTTCGAACAACCGAGCGCGGGCTCTATCCGGATTCATGGCGAGGAAGCCGCCGGGCTCCCGCCGTACCAGCGTGACGTGAACACCGTATTCCAGGATTACGCGCTGTTTCCGCACATGAACGTTCTCGACAACGTCGCCTATGGTTTGAAAGTCAAAGGCGTCGGCAAGACCGAACGCCTCAAACGCGCCGAAGAAGCCCTCGACATGGTCGCCCTCGGCGGTTACGGCGAGCGCAAGCCGGTGCAACTCTCCGGCGGCCAGCGCCAACGCGTGGCCCTGGCCCGCGCCCTGGTCAATCGTCCGCGCGTGCTGCTGCTCGACGAACCCCTCGGCGCGCTGGACCTGAAACTGCGCGAACAAATGCAGGGCGAGCTGAAGAAGCTGCAACGCCAGCTCGGCATTACCTTCATCTTCGTCACCCACGACCAGACCGAAGCGCTGTCCATGTCCGATCGCGTGGCCGTGTTCAACAAGGGACGCATCGAACAAGTCGACAGCCCGCGCAATCTCTACATGAAACCGGCGACCACCTTTGTCGCCGAATTCGTCGGCACCTCCAACGTGATTCGCGGCGACCTGGCGAAACAGCTGAGCGGCAACCCACAGCCGTTTTCGATTCGCCCGGAACACGTGCGCTTCGCCGAAGGCCCGCTGGCCGCACACGAAATTGAAGTCAGCGGCTTGCTGCACGACATCCAGTACCAGGGCAGTGCCACCCGCTATGAACTGAAGCTGGAAAACGGCCAGACCCTGAACATCAGCCAGGCCAACAACCAGTGGCTGGATGTCAGCGCCCAGCACCAGACCGGGCAACGCATCAGCGCACGCTGGGCTCGCGAAGCCATGGTGCCGCTGTTCGACACCGTTGCAGGCGGGGTGTGACATGAACACCGTGGCACTCTCTCAAACCCGGTCGGGCGGCTCGCCGTTGCACAGGTTTTCCAATCTGCTGTATCGCCGGCCAAACCTGTACCTGTCGCTATTGCTGGTGCCGCCGCTACTGTGGTTCGGCGCGATCTACCTGGGCTCGTTGCTGACCTTGTTGTGGCAGGGTTTCTACACCTTCGATGACTTCACCATGGCGGTCACGCCGGAACTGACCCTGGCGAACTTCGCCGCGCTGTTCCAGCCATCGAACTTCGACATCATCCTGCGCACCCTGAGCATGGCCATCGTGGTCTCGATCGCCAGCGCCATCGTTGCGTTTCCGATCGCCTACTACATGGCGCGCTACACCACCGGCAAGACCAAGGCGTTTTTCTACATCGCGGTGATGATGCCGATGTGGGCCAGTTACATCGTCAAGGCCTATGCCTGGACTTTGCTGCTGGCCAAGGGCGGCGTGGCGCAGTGGTTCGTGCAGCACCTGGGCCTGGAGCCGGTTTTACAGTTCGTGCTGGGCATTCCCGGTGTGGGCGGCAGCACCTTGTCGACCTCGCACCTGGGGCGCTTCATGGTGTTTGTCTATATCTGGCTGCCGTTCATGATCCTGCCGATCCAGGCGTCGCTGGAACGCCTGCCGCCGTCGCTGCTGCAAGCGTCCGCCGACCTCGGCGCCAAGCCGCGCCAGACGTTCATGCAAGTGATTCTGCCGCTGTCGATTCCGGGCATTGCCGCCGGTTCGATCTTCACGTTCTCGCTGACCCTCGGCGACTTCATCGTGCCGCAACTGATCGGTCCGCCGGGTTACTTCGTCGGCAGCATGGTGTACGCCCAACAAGGCGCGATCGGCAACATGCCGATGGCCGCTGCCTTCACCCTGGTGCCGATCGTGCTGATCGCCATTTACCTGTCCATCGTCAAACGCCTGGGGGCCTTCGATGCACTCTGAAAAGGCTTCAATCGGTCTGAAAATCGCGGCCTGGGGCGGGTTGGTGTTCTTGCACTTCCCGATCCTGATCATCTTCATGTACGCCTTCAACACCGAAGACGCGGCGTTCAGCTTTCCGCCCAAGGGCTTCACCCTGAAGTGGATAGGCGTGGCGTTCTCGCGGCCTGACGTGCTGGAAGCGATCAAGCTGTCGCTGCAGATTGCCTCGATTGCCACGCTGATCGCCCTGGTCCTTGGCACGCTGGCATCGGCGGCGCTGTACCGCCGGGACTTCTTCGGCAAGCAAGGCATTTCGCTGATGCTGATCCTGCCGATCGCCCTGCCAGGGATCATCACCGGTATCGCGCTGCTGGCGACCTTCAAGACCCTGGGCATCGAGCCGGGAATGTTCACCATCATCGTCGGTCACGCGACCTTCTGTGTGGTGATCGTCTACAACAACGTCATCGCCCGCTTGCGCCGCACCTCGCACAGTTTGATCGAGGCCTCGATGGACCTCGGCGCCGACGGCTGGCAGACCTTCCGCTACATCGTCCTGCCGAACCTCGGCTCGGCGCTGCTGGCCGGCGGCATGCTCGCTTTCGCGCTGTCGTTCGACGAAATCATCGTGACCACCTTCACCGCCGGCCATGAACGCACCCTGCCGCTGTGGCTGCTCAATCAGCTGAGCCGCCCACGGGACGTGCCGGTAACCAACGTCGTCGCGATGCTGGTGATGATGGTGACCATGCTGCCGATCCTCGGCGCTTATTACCTGACCCGTGGCGGTGAAAGCGTTGCGGGCAGTGGCGGCAAATAACCGAAACCCAATTCCCGATGTGGAAACCGGCTCCTGTGGGAGCCGGGTTCCACAGAACAAAACAATGGATTCGAAGAGGAGAAGAACATGCAAACCCAACTCTTGATCAACGGCCAGCTCGTCAATGGCGAAGGCCCTGCCCAACCCGTGTTCAACCCGGCGCTGGGCCGCGTGCTGGTGGAAATCAACGAAGCCAGCGAAGTCCAGGTCGATGCTGCCGTGCGCGCCGCCGATGCCGCGTTTGACAGCTGGTCACACACCCCGCCGAAAGAACGCTCGCTGCTGCTGCTCAAACTGGCCGACGCCATCGAAGCCCATGGCGAAGAGCTGGCCAAACTGGAATCGGACAACTGCGGCAAACCCTACAGCGCTGCGCTGAACGACGAGATCCCGGCGATTGCCGACGTGTTCCGTTTCTTCGCCGGTGCCAGCCGCTGCATGAGCGGTTCGGCCGGGGGTGAATACCTGCCGGGCCACACCTCGATGATCCGCCGCGACCCGGTGGGCGTGATCGCCTCCATCGCGCCGTGGAACTACCCGCTGATGATGGTCGCCTGGAAAATCGCCCCGGCCCTCGCCGCCGGTAATACCGTGGTGCTCAAGCCGTCGGAACAAACGCCGCTGACCGCACTGCGCCTGGCACAACTGGCGTCGGAAATTTTCCCGGCCGGCGTGCTCAATCTGGTGTTCGGCCGTGGCCCTACCGTGGGTAGCCCGCTGGTCACCCATCCGAAAGTGCGCATGGTGTCGCTGACCGGTTCGATCGCCACCGGTTCGAACATCATTTCCAGCACCGCCGACAGCGTCAAACGCATGCACATGGAACTGGGCGGCAAGGCCCCGGTGATCATCTTCGACGACGCCGATATCGACGCCGCCGTGGAAGGCATTCGTACCTTCGGCTTCTACAACGCCGGGCAGGACTGCACTGCTGCCTGCCGCATCTACGCGCAGGAAGGCATCTACGACAAGTTCGTCGAGAAGCTCGGCGCGGCCGTCAGCAGCATCAAGTACGGCTTGCAGGACGACCCGTCGACCGAGCTCGGCCCACTGATCACCGCGCAACATCGCGACCGCGTGGCCGGGTTCGTCGAGCGCGCCGTGGCGCAACCGCACATCCGGTTGATCACCGGCGGCAAAGCGGTGGAAGGCAACGGTTTCTTCTTCGAACCGACGGTGCTGGCCGATGCCCAGCAGGACGACGAAATCGTCCGTCGCGAAGTGTTCGGGCCGGTGGTGTCGGTGACCAAATTCACCGATGAAGCGCAGGTATTGGGCTGGGCCAACGATTCGGACTACGGCCTGGCCTCGTCGGTGTGGACCGCCGACGTCGGTCGTGCCCATCGCCTGTCGGCGCGCTTGCAGTACGGCTGCACCTGGGTGAACACCCACTTCATGCTGGTCAGTGAAATGCCTCACGGCGGTCAGAAACTCTCCGGCTACGGCAAGGACATGTCCATGTATGGCCTGGAGGATTACACCGTCGTGCGGCATGTGATGTTCAAGCATTAAAAAACAAAAGCATCGCTGGCAAGCCAGCTCCCACATGATCTCCGCAATCCCTGTGGGAGCTGGCTTGCCAGCGATGGTGTCACCTCGGTTTCAAGGCAGAAACCGGCAGTACGCACCACCAGGTTCCAACCAAAGAAGCCAAAACAATAACCACCGATCCGGGCAGCGCCGCCAAGGCTCTGCCACGGTTTCGGACATCCGAAATCTGCCGATTTTCCGGAGCAACCACTATGAGTGCAACACCCGAACTCTCTGCCGGCGTGGTCGATAGCGACGCCGAGCAGCTACGTAAACTGGGTTATACGTCCAATTTCAATCGCAGCATGAGCCTGTGGGAAAACTTCGCCCTGGGCTTCACTTATCTGTCCCCGGTCGTAGGGGTTTATACCCTCTTCGGCCTGTGCCTCGCTGCTGGCGGGCCACCGATGTTCTGGGCTTACCTGCTGGTCGGTTGCGGCCAACTGCTTGTGTGCCTGATCTTCGGTGAAGTGGTGTCGCAATTCCCGATTTCCGGTGGGGTGTACCCATGGGCCCGTCGATTGGTGGGCAAACGCTGGGCGTGGATGGTCGGCTGGATCTACTCCATCGCCCTGTGCGTGACCATCGCCGCCGTTGCCGTGGGTGCAGGTCCTTACCTCGCCGCCATGATGGGTTTTGAACCGAACAACAACACCAACATCGTCATCGCCCTGTTCCTGACGCTGTTCGCCACGCTGATCAACCTCAGCGGCACCAAAGTGCTGGCGCGCATTGCCATGTTCGGCTTCCTCTGCGAACTGATCGGCGCGGTGATCGTCGGTGTCTACCTGTTGGTTTTCGAACGTCATCAGCCGCTCAGCGTGCTGCTCAACACCTTCGACATCAGCGTCGACGGCTCGTACCTGCCGGCCTTCCTCACCGCCTCGCTGGCAGGGATGTTCCTGTACTACGGCTTCGAGGCCTGCGGTGACGTCGCCGAAGAAACGCCGAACCCGAGTGCAAAAATCCCGGTGGCCATGCGCATGACCATCTACATCGGCGGCATCGCGGCGATGTTCGCCTGCCTGGCGCTGATCCTCGCCGTGCCAGACATGCAAGCAGTGATCAACGGCACCGACAAGGACCCGGTCACCACCATCCTCAACAACGCCTTCGGCCCGGTGGGTTCGAAAGTGGTGATGGGCGTGGTCATGATTTCCTTCATCTCCTGCGTCATCAGCCTGCAAGCGGCGGCGAGCCGACTGCTGTATTCCTACGCGCGTGACGAGATGGTGATCGGCAGCCGACTGCTGAAAAAGATTTCTCCTACGACTCAAGTTCCCGTTTCTGCGCTGTTCGTGTCCGGTGTCCTGCCGGCCCTCATCATCATCCTCGGCTTCTTCCTGCAGGATGCCGTGGCCACCATCGTCAGCTTCGCCGCCATCGGCATCTACCTGGCGTTCCAGATGATCGTGCTCGCGGCGCTGTTTGCCCGACTCAAAGGCTGGAAACCGAGCGGCAAATTCACCCTCGGTGCCTGGGGCTGGCTGGTGAACATCGGTGCACTGGCCTATGGCCTCGGCGCCATCGTCAACATGGCCTGGCCACGTACCCCGGACGCTGCGTGGTACATCAACTACGCCATGGTCCTGAGCACCGCCATCGTCATTGGCCTGGGCCTGCTGTACATGTGGATCGCCAAGCCGTACGACCACGGTACCGCGCCTGCCGGGGATGCCTGGAAGGTGAGCCGGTAACGGTATTTGCCTTTGATCGAAGACCCTGCCCGCAGTGATGCGGGTGGGGTTCGAGTGGCTAAAGCGGTTGTGGCTGGATGAGCGTTTCGATGAACAAAAAACCGCCCTTTGAGGCGGTTTTGCTGTTACAGAAGGCGGCCTTAACCCTGTTGCCTGGACAACGTTCTGCTCTCTTTGCCAGACCCTGTAAAACAAAAGAGCGCTAGATTCAGCTCAGCCGGGAACAATCAAATTGACCGATGGGAAATAGCTCCGATATCGCCTGGCATCTCGTGTCAGCAACGGCAGCCTTTTCACGGCTGCATGGGCACCAATGAAAAAATCTGCCAACACATTGTGCTTGCTGCCACCCACTTTCCGATATCGAACGAATGCTTTACCAGCCAGAAACAACGCTGGTCGGGGAACTTCCTGCATCACCAACCCGAGTTGATTCACCACATCATCCAGCGCTTCAAATGTTGAGAACGCCTGAGACAGCTCGGCGTAGATAATCGGGTTTATCACCAGTTCATGCACCCGGGATTGAGCGCGCATCTGCTGGATAGACCAATCAGCCCACGTGGGATCGTCTTCCAGAACATCGATAAGTACATTTGTATCGACCAAGACCATCAATCGTCCCCACGAAGTAAAGCCATCAGTTCATCTGTTCGCCATTTGATATCCGCCTTGCCTCGCACAGCATCGAATCGATCAGGCGCATTGGCCTTGCCTGATTTGATCCTGGCACTGTGCAACACCACTTCGCCCTGTTCGTTGACACTGAATTCTACGGCCGCCCCCGGCGTCAGATGCAATGCATCCCGAATGGGCTTAGGAATGGTTACCTGGCCTTTGCTGGTCATGGTCGACATACCACTCTCCTTTGAGTATTACCAATCAGAACAAAGTAATACCTGACCTGAGCCTCTGCAACCGCCACTTATCGAAGGGTTGCTCTGTTCCCAGACGCCAATAAATAACGAATAAATTGCCCTTTGGGTGCCGTGTTCCCGCGTCCTGCGTAAAAACAGAAGGCTCCTTGTATGTTGGCCAAACACTCGGCGAGAGCAGCTAAGCTCGTCGGTGTCGTCAAAACGATGTGTTTCTGGGGGAGGCCGACGGCTCCTG
>NZ_JBSSEP010000026.1:0-84390 GCF_054061835.1 Pseudomonas sp. TE12234 | reverse complement strand
TATGGCAAACGCACTCCCTGGCCCCTGCGCTGGTGGTACGTGCGCCGCGTCCTGACCTTCTGGAAAATGCCCTACCTGATCGCCGAGTGGGCCCATCGCAAGGGCCGGCCGACCCTGCCGCAAAACGTGCAAGCCTGGTCCCGACCACTGCCTCCCGAGCAATGGGCCCAACCCAGCCCGGCCCTGCAAAAAGCCAACGCACTGGTGAAAACCGCCATGGACAAAAAGGGCGCGAACTTCATCGATGCCTGTAAAGCGGCGGGCCTGCATTGAACCCTGCGCTGCGCATCTGGCCCGGCGGGCGACTGATCGATGGCGATGCCTCCAGTTCAACACATTGGATGTGTTGAACTGGAGGCTGAATACGAAGGTTCTCGCACAATGAAAGGAGAAAGCCGCGATCATCGGAATGCTGTTCAGTTAAGAGCGTGTGGAAGCAAGCTCGCTCCTACAATGTCGCTCATTGAACAGCATTACGCGATTACGCGGCTTTTTAGCACTGCATGATTTCTTTGTTAGCCGACCCGCGACGCTAAGCCTCCCAGCCAGCCCCACCCACAGCTTCCTGCGCTAGTGGGTGCAGCTCTGCGCCTTGATGCGAGTTCTGCCAGGCCAGCAATTCCTTGCGCATGCCAGGCGTCCAGTACAACTGCAGATGATTGCGTATGCCGAGCACAGCCTTTTGCTCGTCCGGTTCGCTGGCGAAGTACTGGGCGATCTGGTTGGCCATTTTGATCAGGTTGTCCGTGCTCATCGGCGCACCTCCGCTTTATCGCCACGGGCGTGGCGCCGATCCTTGAGCAGACGGTCCTGTTCGTCACTGAAGGCCTGGTAGCGTTTTTGCCACTCGGAAGGGTGGTAGACGCGGCTGACTTCCACGGCGGTCACCTTGTACTCCGGACAGTTGGTGGCCCAGTCGGAGTTGTCGGTGGTGATCACGTTGGCCCCCGATTCCGGGAAGTGGAAGGTGGTGTACACCACGCCCGGCGCGACCCGTTCGGTAATTCGCGCACGCAATACGGTTTGCCCGGCACGGCTGCCGATGCCGACCCAATCACCTTCGTTGATGCCCCGGCTCTCGGCGTCGGTCGGGTGGATTTCCAGGCGGTCTTCTTCATGCCAGGCAACGTTTTCGGTACGCCGGGTTTGAGCGCCGACGTTGTACTGGCTGAGGATGCGCCCGGTGGTCAGCAGCAGCGGGTAGCGACTGTTGACCTTCTCTTCCGTGGGCACGTAGCCGGTGAGCATGAAACGCCCCTTGCCGCGCACGAACTGCTCGATGTGCATGGTCGGCGTGCCATCCGGCGCCTCGGCGTTGCACGGCCATTGCAGGCTGCCGTGGCGCTCGAGTTCGGCGTAGCTGACGTTGGTGAAGGTTGGCGTCAGGCGGGCGATTTCATCCATGATTTGCGATGGATGTTCGTAGTTCATCGGATAGCCCAGGGCATTGGCCAGGGCCACCGTGCCTTCCCAGTCGGCCTTGCCGCCCAGGGGCTCCATGACCTTGCGCACACGGGAGATGCGGCGCTCGGCGTTGGTGAAGGTGCCGTCTTTTTCCAGGAACGAGCTGCCCGGCAGGAACACGTGGGCGAACTTGGCGGTTTCATTGAGGAAAATGTCCTGCACCACCACGCATTCCATGGCCGACAGCGCCGCGGTGACGTGCTGGGTGTTCGGATCGCTCTGGGCGATGTCTTCGCCCTGGCAATACAGGCCCTTGAAGCTGCCGGCCAGGGCAGACTCGAACATGTTGGGGATGCGCAGGCCCGGGTCGGGTTGCAGGGTGACGTTCCAGGCCTGTTCGAACTCTGCCCGTACCAACTCGTTGGAGATGTGACGGTAACCGGGCAACTCATGGGGGAAGGAGCCCATGTCGCAGGAGCCCTGCACATTGTTCTGACCGCGCAACGGGTTCACGCCCACGCCTTCTCGACCGATGTTGCCGGTGGCCATGGCCAGGTTGGCGATGCCCATGACGGCGGTGCTGCCCTGGCTGTGCTCGGTGACGCCCAGGCCGTAGTAGATCGCCGCATTGCCACCGGTGGCATACAGTCGAGCGGCAGCGCGGATGTCGGCAGCTTCTACGCCGCAGACCGGGCCCAGGGCTTCCGGCGAGTTTTCGGCGCGGCTGACGAATTCACTCCAGCGGGCGAAATCGCTGCCCTCGCATCGGGCGTTGATAAAGGCCTGGTTGAGCAGGCCTTCGGTGACGATGACATGGGCCAGGGCGTTGAGCATGGCGACGTTGGTGCCCGGGCGCAGGGCCAGGTGCAGTTCGGCGCGGGCATGCACCGAGTCCACCAGATCGATGCGCCGTGGATCGATGACGATCAGCCGTGCACCTTCGCGCAGGCGGCGTTTGAGCTGCGAAGCGAACACCGGGTGGGCGTCGCTGGGGTTGGCGCCCATGACCAGGATCACGTCGGCTTTCATCACCGAGTCGAAACTCTGGGTGCCGGCGGATTCGCCCAGGGTCTGTTTCAGACCATAGCCGGTGGGCGAATGGCAAACCCGTGCGCAGGTGTCGACGTTGTTGTTGCCGAAGGCTGCGCGCACCAGTTTTTGCACCAGATAGGTTTCTTCGTTGGTGCAGCGGCTGGAGGTGATGCCGCCAATGGAATCGCGGCCATATTTTTGCTGCAGCCGACGGAATTCGCTGGCGGCGTAGGTCACCGCTTCATCCCAGCTGACTTCCTGCCACGGGTCGTTGATGTGCTTGCGGATCATCGGTTTAGTGATGCGATCCGGGTGGGTGGCATAGCCCCAGGCAAATCGCCCTTTGACGCAGGAATGGCCGTGGTTGGCCTGGCCGTTCTTGTCCGGAACCATGCGTACCAGTTGCTCGCCTTTCATCTCGGCGCGGAACGAACAGCCGACGCCGCAATAGGCACAGGTGGTGATCACGCTGCGTTCGGGCTGACCCAGTTCGACCACGCTTTTTTCCATCAGGGTCGCGGTGGGGCAGGCTTGCACACAGGCGCCGCAGGACACGCATTCCGATTCGAGGAAGTTATCGCCACCGGCGGCCGCGACCCGGGATTCGAAACCGCGCCCGGTAATGGTCAGGGCAAAGGTGCCCTGGGTTTCTTCGCAGGCACGCACACAGCGGTTGCAGACGATGCACTTGCTCGGGTCATAGTCGAAGTAGGGGTTTGAAGTGTCTTTCTGGTCGGCCAGGTGGTTGTCACCTTCATAGCCGTAGCGCACTTCACGCAGGCCGACCTGGCCGGCGACGGTTTGCAGCTCGCAGTTGCCGTTGGCCGAACAGGTCAGGCAGTCCAGCGGGTGATCGGAGATGTACAGCTCCATGACGTTACGGCGCAGGGTGGCGAGCTTCGGCGTCTGGGTATGCACGGTCATGCCTTCGCTGACCGGCGTGGTGCAGGACGCCGGGTAGCCGCGCATGCCATCGATCTCCACCAGGCACATGCGGCAGGAGCCGAAGGCTTCCAGGCTGTCGGTGGCACAGAGTTTGGGAATGGTGGTGCCCAGCAGCGCGGCGGCACGCATCACGGAAGTGCCTTCGGGCACGCTGATACTGCGGCCGTCGATGTTCAGGGTGACTTGCACCTGGCTGTCGCGGGCCGGCGTTCCCAGATCGATATCGGTTTTCGGGTCGAAAAGAGTGATCATTGCTCGGCCTCCGAGGGTTGCAGACCGAAGTCGGCGGGGAAGTACTTGAGGGCGCTGACCACCGGAAAGGGGGCCATGCCGCCCAGGGCGCACAGCGAACCGTATTGCATGGTGTCGCACAGGTCCTTGAGGATGATCACCTGCTCATCGCGAGCGCTCTGGTCCGGCGCGGCCAGCAGGCGGTCAATCACCTCCACGCCGCGGGTCGAGCCGATGCGGCACGGGGTGCATTTGCCACAGGATTCCTCGGCGCAGAATTCAAGGGCGAAACGCGCCATGTGGGCCATGTCCAGGCTGTCGTCAGCCACCACCACGCCACCGTGACCCAGCATCGCGCCAATGCCGGCGAAGGCTTCGTAATCCAGTGGCGTATCGAATTGCGATGGCGGCACCCAGGCGCCGAGCGGGCCGCCAACCTGTGCGGCTTTCAGCGGCCGGCCACTGGCGGTGCCGCCGCCGTAGTCTTCCACCAGTTCCCGCAGGGTCAGACCAAAGGCGCGTTCCACCAGGCCGCCGTGGCGAATGTTGCCCGCCAACTGGAAGGGCATGGTGCCCAGCGAGCGGCCCATGCCGTAATCGCGATAGAACTGTGCGCCCTTGGCCAGAATCAGCGGCACCGAAGCCAGGGTCAGCACGTTGTGCACCAGGGTTGGCTGGCCGAACAGCCCCTTCAACGCGGGGATGGGCGGCTTGGCGCGAACCACACCGCGCTTGCCTTCGAGAGAGTCGAGCAACGCGGTTTCTTCACCGCAAATGTAAGCGCCGGCACCCACGCGCACTTCCATGTCGAAGGCCAGGCCGCTGCCGCCGACATTGGCGCCCAGGTAACCGTTCGACCGGGCAATCTCCAGCGCGTTGCGCAGGGTGGTCACGGCATCCGGATATTCCGAGCGCACATAGATGTAGCCGTAGGTGGCGCCGACGGTGATACCGGCAATCGCCATGCCTTCGATCAGCAGGAAAGGGTCGCCTTCCATCAGCATGCGGTCGGCAAAGGTGCCGGAGTCGCCTTCGTCGGCGTTGCACACGATGTACTTTTGCGCCGCTTCGGTCGCGCGCACCGTGCGCCACTTGATCCCGGCGGGGAAGGCCGCGCCGCCACGGCCACGCAGGCCTGAATCGAACACCTCGGTCGCGGTCTGTTCGCCACCGATGGCGACGGCTCTTTTCAAACCCTCGAAACCGCCATGATCGCGATATTCATCGAGGTCGAGCGGCTGGGTGATGCCGGCGCGGGCAAACAGCAGGCGCTGTTGAGTCTTCAGATACGGCAACTCCTCCACCAGGCCCAGGGCCAGTGGATGGGAAGACGGCTCGCCCTCGAGCGCTTCGAGCACAGAGGGCACATCGGCTGCGGTCAGCGGGCCGAAGCCAATACGGCCTTGCGGGGTGTCCACTTCCAGCAGTGGTTCCAGCCAGTACAGGCCACGCGAGCTGGTGCGTTTCACCTCCAGGGGCACAACGCGTCCCCGGGCATGGGTAATCAGGGCTACCACAACCTCTTCGGCGCCCACGGCGCGAGCCAGTGAATCACCGGACACATGGAAAGCTGACATCAAGCGTCCTCCCGGCAAGCATCGAGCAGGGTATCCAGACGCTCTGCGCTCAACCGCGCGTGCACGCGGCCATCCAGCTCCAGGGCCGGCGAACAGGCGCAGGCGCCGAGGCAATAGACCGGACGCAGACTGATGCTGCCATCGGCACTGCTGCCATGGTCGTCCAGTTGCAGGCGGTCGCGCAGCTGCGCGGCAAGCTGCTCGGCACCCCGACTCTTGCAGGACTCGGCCCGGCACAGACGCAGGATGTGCCGGGCGGGCGGCGCAGTGCGGAAGTCATGGTAGAAGCTGATGACCCCGCGAATCTCGGCCTGGCTCTGGTTGAGGGCGTGGGCAATCTCGGGGATGGCGGCATCGGGGATATAGCCGATGCCCTCCTGAATTTCATGAAGAATGGGCAACAGTGCGCCGGGGGAGCCTTTGTGGCGCTCCAGCAGGCTGTTGACCATGGGCAGGTGCAACATCTCATCAGGCATACAGCATTCCTCACGGTCACGGACAAACCAGGCGGTTGTCGGTCGTCCGAAAGTGTCGGCTGCGGCATTCACGCCACGTCACGGAATCGTGGCATTTTCAGGCCGTTGGCCAGGGCACCCTGAGCGGGCATCTTTTGGGGCCCGGGGCGGTCTTTGCCGCGCCTCTTGAAGGGCATTAAGGCAGCTTGCCACGCCGCCTTTGATTCATCAGCACCAAAGCGACGTGTTCGGTTCTTTCCACGACCACCCGTTAAGTCTAGAAGACCACAGCCCAAGCGTCTTGAAACGCTCTTGCTCAAGGACTGATGGTCAGCAAGCCTGATGAGGCATGAGATTAGCCTGGCCTGTTGCGCAATGACCGCCCTGACCTAAGCTTTGGGCAAGGCGAACAACATTCGCGGAGCGTCACCCGGAACGATCGCCGCGATGCGCAATCATTAGAGCGTGGATATCAAAAGGAGATGCGCATGCTCATCAGGTCACTGACCCTGGCTACCCTGCTGGCAGTTGCCGGCCCGTTGTTCGCCGCCGATGGCGATTCGCCGCTGGACATGGACAAGGGCAGGTCCCGACCACTGATCATCATCGCTCCCAGCACGGTCGACCCGACGTGGGTCAGCCTGAAAAAGGCGCTGGACGAGCCGGACAACAAAAAGGGCTTCACCGAGCGAAACCTGGTGCTGTACACGGTGCTCAATCTGATGGGTCAGCGCGATGGCAAAGACCTCGGGCCGCAGGACACGGCCGCATTGATCCGTTCGCTCAAGTTGGGGGCGGGGGCCAAGACCAAGGTGATTCTGGTCGGCAAGGATGGCGAAAAGAAACTTGAACAGCCGGGGCCGATTGAGTTGAAAGAGGTGTTCGCCGCTGTCGATCAACTGCCGGCGGCCGAGAAGGAAACACCACCCCCCACCATAGCGCCCGCCGCCGAACCCGAGCCGACCGCCAAGGGCGCCAAAGGCGCCAAAGGCACAAAATCCGGCAAGCCGGCCAAGCCCGCCAAACCACCGGAAATGCCGGATGATTGAGAGGCTTCCGCGACAGGAAAACTATCTCGGGTTCACTGGCTCAGGGCACTCAAAATCTGGTGAGCGATCTTGACTCGATCCGCAATCGGGTAGTTTTTGTTGGCCAGGATCACAATGCCGATGTCCTTCGACGGCACAAACAGGGCATAGGCACCGAAGCCACCGGTCGACCCGGTTTTGTTCAGCAGCAGGTTGTCCGGTTGTGGTTGAGGCGGGTTGAGCCACTGGACCTTGTGCGCCTCCATGGCCATCTGCGACGAGTTGCCGGCCAGCAATCGGTCGAGGGGAGCCGGGTATTGATACAGCTCCCATCCCAGGCCCTGGGTCATCTCGCCAACGCGGTAATAACCGGTATGGGTCAGGGCGATGGCCTGTTGCAACGGTTTTTCCAGCGAGGCGGGTTGCAGGTTCGCTTGCACATAGCCGATCAGGTCCGAGGCGCTGGTTTTCACCCCGTAAGCCTCGGAGTCCAGCGCCCCCGGCCCGACGCGCACCGGCTTGTCGTCCTTGTTGTAGCCCTGTGCATAAAGGCCCATCTGCGCTTGCGGCACGTTGAGGTAGGTGTGCTTGAGTCCGAGTTTGGGCAGCAGCGTGTTTTCCATCAGTTCATCGAATGGCTGGCCCATGCTTTGGGCTGCGAGGTAGCCAAACAAGCCGAGGCTCGGATTCGAATACTGTCGGTAGGTGCCAGCGGCGTAGGTCGGTTGCCACTGCTTGAAATAGCCAAGCATCTTGTCCGCCGAGTCGGCGGCGTCGGGGAATTGCAGGGGCAGACCGCCGGCGGTGTAGGTGCCCAGTTGCAACACGCTGATGTGATCGAACGCAGTGCCGCGCAACGCAGGCAGCACCTGGCTGGCCTTGTCGGACAAGGACAACTGGCCGCTGGCCTGGGCATAGGCGGCGAGGGTAGCAGTGAAGGTTTTGCTCAGGGAGCCGATTTCGAACAGGGTGTTTTCAGTGACCGGTTGCGCGTTTTCTTTCGACGCTACCCCGTAGTTGAAGTAGTGCGGCTTGCCGTTGACGGTCACCGCCACCGCCATTCCGGGAATGCCCTGGGCTTGCATGACCGGGCGCACGGCGGCATTCACCACCGTCTCCATTTGATCCTGTGCATTACATTGGCCAGCAGCGAGCGCCACCACGCAAACCGCGAAGATTTTCAGTCTGTCCATGGGAGTGTTGTCCGTCATCGATTCAATTGCGCATCATTTTAGGGGGTTAATCGCTACGCTCCGAATGGTTTTTGAGTCCTGCCGCAATCGGCGGCAGGACGGGTTGTTGGAGACCGTGCATCCGTCAGATCACCGCACCAGGCACGGCCGCTTGTTATCGAAAGTCCACCCCGGAATCAAAAACTGCATCGCCACGCTGTCATCCCGCGCGCCCAGACCCATGCCTTTGTAGAGCTCATGAGCCTTGGCCACCTGGTCCATATCCAGCTCGACTCCAAGTCCCGGTTTCTGCGGCACTTGCACGCAGCCGTCGACGATTTGCAGTGGGGCTTTGGTCAGGCGCTGGCCGTCCTGCCAGATCCAGTGGGTGTCGATGGCGGTGATGTCACCCGGTGCGGCCGCCGCGACATGGGTGAACATCGCCAGGGAGATATCGAAGTGGTTGTTGGAATGCGAGCCCCAGGTCAGGCCCCATTCATGGCACATCTGGGCCACGCGAACCGAGCCTTGCATCGTCCAGAAATGCGGGTCGGCCAGTGGGATGTCCACCGATTGCAGCTGAATCGCGTGACCCATTTCGCGCCAGTCGGTGGCAATCATGTTGGTCGCGGTTTTCAAACCCGTGGCACGCCGGAACTCGGCCATGACTTCACGCCCCGAGTAACCGTTTTCCGCGCCGCAGGGGTCTTCGGCGTAAGCCAGTACCTTGTGCTGGTCGCGGCACAAGCGAATGGCCTCTTTGAGTGACCAGGCACCATTGGGATCGAGGGTGATGCGTGCGTCAGGGAAGCGTTCGGCCAAAGCAGTGACCGCTTCGATTTCGGCATCGCCGCTGAGTACGCCGCCCTTGAGTTTGAAGTCCTTGAAGCCATACCGGGCGTGGGCGGCCTCGGCCAGACGCACCACGGCGTCGGCGGTCATGGCTTTTTCGTGACGCACCCGGAACCAGTCATTGTCGGCCTCCGGCTCGCTGCGGTAGGCGAGGCCGGTTTGCTGGCGGTCGCCGACATAAAACAGATAACCGAGCATTTTCACTTTATCGCGCTGCTGGCCTTCGCCGAGCAGGGCGGCGACAGGGACGTCCAGATGCTGGCCGAGCAGATCGAGCAGCGCCGCCTCCAGCCCCGTGACGGCATGGATGGTGATGCGCAAATCGAAGGTCTGCAGGCCACGACCGCCGGCATCGCGTTCGGCGAAGGTCTGGCGCACTTGATTGAGAATCTTCTGATAGGTGCCGATCGGGCTGCCAACCACCAGGCTGCGGGCGTCTTCAAGAGTCTGGCGAATGCGCTCGCCACCCGGTACTTCGCCGACGCCGGTATGGCCGGCGTTGTCCTTGAGGATCACGATGTTGCGGGTAAAAAACGGGCCGTGGGCGCCGCTCAGGTTGAGCAGCATGCCATCGTGGCCGGCCACCGGAACAACCTGCATGCTGGTAATGATCGGGGCTTTGGCGGTGTCGTGCGGGGTCATGTTCTTATCCTTTTAAACCGTGTTCTTGAAAAGATTTCAGGCGTGGTGGGGCGCCGGTTTGGTCGTTGTGGCGAGGGAGGCGGCTTTGGGCGTGTTGCGTGCGGCGAAGACGATGATCGCGGCGATGATCGAAGTCGCGGCCAGGCCGTACAGGCCGCCTTGAATGGAGCCGGTGCGTTCTTCCAGCAGGCCGAAAGTGGTGGGCGCAACGAACCCGCCAAGGTTGCCCACCGAGTTGATCAACGCGATGACGCCAGCGGCGATGCGTGCATCCAGATAGGCCTGGGGGATCGGCCAGAACAGTGATGACGCCGATTTGAAACCCAGTGCGGCAAAGCAGATCGCGACAAAAGCGAAGACCGGCCCGCCCGTGGTGGACATGAACATACCGGCGGCGGCGATCAGCAGCGCGGCGGCGACCCACGCCTGCTGGTGCTTCCATTTGGCCGACAGCGAGGCAAAGGCGTACATGCCGATAATCGACAGCAACCACGGAATCGAGTTGAACATTCCGACCTGGAAGTCGCTCAAGTCGCCCATTTTTTTGATGATGCTCGGCAGCCAGAAGGTGGCGGCGTAGATGGTCAGCTGGATGAAGAAATAGATCAGGCAGAACAGGATGATCTGGCGATCCTTGAGCAGTTTGCCCAGGGACGGTTTGACGGGCGTCGCGGCTTCGCGAGCCTGTTGCTCATCATCGATGGCCTGGACCAGCGCGTCTTGCTCGTCGCGGGTCAGCCATTTGGCGTCGTGGGGCCTGGAATCAAGCCAGAACCAGACAAACACGCACAGCCCGACCGAAAACATGCCTTCAATGAAGTACATCCACTGCCAGCCGTGCATCCCGAAGCCGTTGATTTGCAGGAGCAACCCGGACAGCGGGCCGGAAATCAGCGAAGCAACCGCCGAGCCACTGAGGAAAATGGCGATGGCCTTGCCGCGCTCCACGCCAGGCAACCAGCGAGTGAAGTAGTAGATCACGCCAGGGAAAAAACCGGCTTCGGCCACACCCAGCAGAAAACGCAGGACGTAGAAGTGGGTTTCGTTCTGGATGAACGCCATGCCGGCAGCGACCAGGCCCCAGGTCAGCATGATGCGAGTCAGCCAGAGGCGAGCGCCGACTTTCTGCAGAAGGATGTTGGAGGGCACTTCGAATAGTGCGTAGCCGATGAAGAACAGACCGGCACCGAGGCCGTAGGCGGCCGCGCCGATCCCCAGGTCGTGTTCCATGTGGGCACGGACGAAGCCGATGTTCACGCGGTCAATGTAATTGACGATGAACATGATCACGAACAGCGGCAAGACGTGGCGTTTGACTTTCGAGATGGCGGACTTCAGCACCGAATTGGCGCCATCGTCCATGGCTGAAATGGATGTTTTCACTGCGTTTTCTCCCACTCGTTATTTTTATGCGGGGTGCGGCTGGGTGTTGCGTTGTTGATAGACATCATACAACTGCAATTTTTTATCTTGCAAGAGGTGTAGCGGAATAAAATGGCGCGATTCAGGCAGTTTTTATTCGTTTTTCTGTGGTTTGTGATCGTTTGATTGGGCTTTAACAGGCATTTTGTTGAGTGTTGTCATACAAGTTGAGCGATGTTTTCTTGAGTTTGCAGGTGAGTGCAGTGCTACGATTGCGCTAGTTCTGCTTTTGGATGATCGCCATGCAAGAAGATCTCGACGCACCTGCCCGCAAGCGCAGCCACAACCTGGCCCATGACCTGGTGGCCAAGCTGACCCAGAGCATCCTGCTCGGCCAGATGCTGCCCGGCGCAAAGCTGCCGTCGGAGAACACGATTGTTCAGGAGCATGGTGTCAGTCGCACCGTGGTGCGCGAGGCGATTTCGAAGTTGCAGGCCTCCGGGCTGGTGGAAACCCGGCACGGCATCGGCACCTTTGTGCTGGAGCGTGCGCCGGAACAGGGTCTGCGACTGAATGTCGATACGGCGCTAGGGGTGCGCAGCATTCTGGAATTGCGCTTGGGCCTGGAAACCCAGGCCGCCGCACTGGCCGCCACTCGACGCAGCGATCAACAGTTGGCGCAAATGCGCGAGGCGCTCGACGACTACCAGCGCCTGTTGTCCAACAACGACAGTTGTGTCGAAGCGGATCGGCGCTTTCATCTGTTGATCGCCGAAGCCACTGGCAATGTGTGCTTCACCGAAATCATGCAGCACCTGGGCAGCGCCATGATTCCGCGAACCCGAGTGAATGCCGCTGAGCGCGGGGCGGTGGACCTGAGCAAGCTCGGAGAACTGGCCAACCTCGAGCATGAGGCAATTCTCAACGCCATCAAGCGCCAGGACCCGGACGCGGCGCGGGCAGCGATGTGGTTGCATTTGACTAACAGCCGCGACCGGTTTTCTGCCAGTTGATTGCGAGTCATCGTTCATCGCGGGCAAGCCCGCTCCCACAGGGATCGAGGCGGTGCGCATATTCTGTGTGCGCCCCTGAACCCTGGGGGTGCCAGACACCTCAACTCAAACGGCTGATCCAGTGCGAGTCTCCTGAACCATCGGTCTGCGCTCCAGATTCAACGCCAGCACACTGATCAACACCACCAGTGCACCGACCCCCACCATCAATGTCGGCTGTTCACCCAATGCAAAAGCCGCCATTGCCATCGCTGTCGGCGGTATCAGATACAGCGTCATCGTCGCCCGGCTCAAGTCCACATGCGCCAGCACGTAAGCCCAGGCGAGATAGGCCAGGGCGCTGGGGAAGATTCCCAGGGCAAACACGGCCAGTTGCACGCGCAGCGGTGCCACGGCGACTTGCTCCATCAGGCCGGGCAGGAAAACCAGTAACAGTAAGGTCCCGGACCAGACCGTGTAACAGACCAGGGTCAACCCGTCATAACGCCCGGTGTGGTGCTTTTGCAGGGCGAAATACAGGCTCCAGGACAGCGCCGCCAACAGGATCAGCAGGCTGTGGACGTCAATGCTGCCCAGGCCATGATCGCCCGTCACCACAATCACTACGCCGATCAGCCCCAATATCACGCAGCCCCAGCGCCAGGGGCTCACCCGGTCCTTGAAGGCGAAGCGCGCGAGCAAGGTGCTGAACAGTGGTGTGGTTTGTGCCAACACGCTGGATGCGCCGGCGCTGACGCCTTGCTGGCCGAAGTTGATCGCCACGTGATGCAGGCTGACCGCAAAGAAACCCAGCCCGAACAGCAGGGGAACATCGCGCAGTCCCGGCAGGCGAATGCCTCTGGACAAGGCGACCACGGCCATGAACACCGATGCCAGCAGAAAGCGCAAAAGCGCCAGATGCACGGGATCGTAAGCTAGCAGTCCGATGTGGATGCCGGTCGGGGAATACCCCCAGCAGGTCACGACAAATGCCATGGCCAGGATGATCTTCAACGGCGAAACGGGGGAGGGTATGAGCGGCTTCATGGTGGTGCACCGGTAGGCAGGTGCACTCAGTATCTGAACCTGAACAGTTCGCTACAACTGACTTATACTGCGCTGATTATTCACTTTGGGTGATGTATGGAGCTGTCGCAGATTCGCATGTTCAAGACCGTTGCCGAACTGGGCAGCATCGCTCGTGCCGCTGAAATGCTGCATTGCGTGCCGTCGAACATCACGGCGCGGATCAAGGCGCTGGAAGCGGAGTTGGGTGTCGCGTTGTTTTTGCGCGAGGGTCGCGGCTTGCGCATCAGTCCGTCGGGGCAAACCTTTCTGGCCTACGCCTCGAAAATCCTGGCGCTGACCGCAGAGGCGAAACGGGCGGTGGACCCCGCAGCCGAGCCCTGCGGACCGTTGCGCATCGGCGCCATCGAATCCTCGGCTACCGGTCGTTTGCCACGACTGCTGGCCAAATTCCACAAACGTTTCCCGCAAGTGGCGCTTGAGTTGACCACGGGCACCTGGGGTCAGTTGCTGGATGACACGCTCAATCATCGGCTTGACGGCGCCATCGTCGCGGTGGACGTCGAGCGCTCGCACCTCAAGCGCACGCCGATGTATCGCGAAGACCTGTTGCTGATTGCCTCGACATCTTTGGGCCCGGTGCGCGAGATGTCGGATCTGCATGACAAGACCGTCTTCATGTGGCCCCAGGGGTGTCCGTATCGGGCGGCGCTGGAACATTGGCTGTTGCGTCAGGGGCAGGCGCTGCCGATTGTCAGCCTGGCCAGTTACGGCGCGATCGTCGGGTGTGTCAGCGCCGGGGCCGGCGTGGCGCTGGTGCCCAAGGGTGTTTTCGATCAATACGCCAAGGGCGCCGGCTGCGTGGGCTATGAATTCCCTGAGCTGACGGCCATCGAAAACCTGTTCTACTGGCATGAAAACGCCGGGGTGCACCCGGCGCGGGAAGCGTTCGTGGCGATGTTGCGCGAGGAGTTTGCCTGAGCACTTCGCTCTTTTTCTGTGGAGCTGGCAAGCCAGCTCCTATAAAAGCCAGGCGTTTCAGAGACTGCTGACATCCCGCATCAACAAGCCGAAATTCAAATCCACTGCATCCGGAATCGGCAAATACACGGTATGCCCATCTCCCGGCGCGACTTCGATCGGTTCGCCGCGGATGTTTTGCAACTGATGCAGATCGAAGTGGAAGTTGCCCTTGGGCGTCATCAGTTCCATATGGTCACCCAGGCCAAAACGATTCTTCACTTTCACTTCCGCCAGGCGGTCGCGCCGCTCGCCGGTCAGTTCACCGACAAACTGCTGGCGCTCCGACACCGAGCTGCCGTTCTGGTAGTTCTGGTATTCGTCATGCACATGCCGACGCAGAAAACCTTCGGTGTAGCCGCGCTGGGCGAGGGATTCGAGGTCGGTCATCAGGCTGCGGTCGAAATCACGGCCGGCCAGCGCGTCGTCGATGGCCCGGCGATAGACTTGCGTGGTCCGCGCACAATAGAAGTGCGATTTGGTCCGGCCTTCGATTTTCAATGAGTGCACACCCATCTGCGTCAGGCGCTCGACATGCTGCACGGCGCGCAGGTCCTTGGCATTCATGATGTAAGTGCCGTGCTCGTCTTCGAAGGCGGGCATCAGTTCGTCGGGGCGATTGGCTTCCTGTAGCAGGAACACTTGCCCGGTGGGGGCGCCCAGACCCAGGGTCGGTTCGGGCTGATAGTGCTGGACGATTTCGCCAAGGTTATTTTCCGTGGCCTCCTGCGCCGAATACTTCCAGCGACAGGCATTGGTGCAACTGCCCTGATTGGCGTCGCGCTTGTTCATGTAGCCCGATAGCAGGCAGCGACCGGAATAGGCCATGCACAACGCACCGTGCACGAACACTTCCAGCTCCATGGCGGGAACCTGTTGGCGGATCTCGGCGATTTCTTCCAGGGACAGTTCCCGCGACAGGATGATCCGGCTCAAGCCCTGTTGCTGCCAGAACTCGACACTCGCCCAGTTCACCGTGTTGGCCTGCACCGAAAGGTGGATCGGCATCTGCGGGTAGTGCCGGCGCACCAGCATGATCAGGCCGGGGTCGGACATGATCAGCGCGTCCGGCGCCATGGCGATGATGGGGGCCAGGTCCTTGAGGAACGTCTTGAGCTTGGCGTTGTGCGGCGCGATGTTCACCACCACGTAGAAGCGCTTGCCCTGGGCCTGCGCTTCGCGGATGCCGAGGGCGAGATTGGCGTGATCGAATTCGTTATTTCGCACTCGCAGGCTGTAGCGCGGCTGCCCGGCGTACACGGCATCGGCGCCGTAGGCGAAGGCATAACGCATGTTTTTCAGGGTGCCGGCGGGGGCGAGCAGTTCCGGAGCAATGAGAGTCATGGTGGTGTCGATCGCAAAAGCCGCCGAGGTTAAACGTCTTGCCCCGAGGGTTTATTGATCTGGATCTATGCTTGATGAAAAAAACGATGGCACTCGCGCGAGCCATGGCGGCCTAAGCATCAGGGCGCAACATTGCGTTCCGGCGGACTGACATGGATCGGACATGAACAAAGAGACCTTACAAGACAAGTCACTGACGGTTTTACTGGGGCTGGTGAGCATCGCCTTCATCTGGATTCTGTTGCCGTTCTATGGCGCGGTGTTCTGGGCGGTGATCCTCGGCATCCTGTTTGCGCCGCTGCAGCGTCGGCTGCAATTGAAGTTCGGCTGGCAGCGCAACATCACGTCCCTGCTGACCCTTGGCATCTGCCTGGTGATCGCGATCCTGCCGGTGATCATCCTGAGTGTCTTGCTGGTTCAAGAGGGCACGGCGCTCTACAAGAGTATTGAAAGCGGCGACCTGGACATCGCAGGCTATGTGGCGCACTTCAAGCACAGCTTGCCGCCGTACTTTCAGCACTTGCTCGATCGGTTCGGGGTCGGCGAGCTGAACGGTCTGCGGGAGAAAATCATCAAGAGCGCGGTGACAGGCAATGAATTTGTCGCCACCCAGGTCTTCAGTGTCGGTCAGGGCACGTTCGATTTTTTGGTGAGTTTTTTCATCATGCTCTATCTGCTGTTCTTTTTTCTGCGCGATGGCGCCGAGCTGGCGCGCAAGGTTCGCTCCGCCGTGCCGCTGCAGGAACACCAGAAACGTCGGTTGCAACTCAAATTCAATCGCGTGGTGCGAGCCACCGTGAAGGGCAATCTGTTGGTGGCGATCACACAAGGCGCGCTGGGTGGTTTGATTTTCTGGTTTCTGGACATCCCGAGCGCGTTGCTCTGGGCCGTATTGATGGCGTTTCTGTCCCTGTTGCCAGCGGTGGGGGCGGGCATTGTCTGGGCACCGGTGGCGGTGTTTTTCCTGTTCACCGGGGCGATCTGGCAGGGCGTGGTACTGGGGTTGTTCGGGGTTTTTGTGATCGGCCTGGTAGACAACGTGCTGCGACCGATCCTCGTGGGCAAGGATACGAAGATGCCGGACTATCTGATCCTGATCTCGACCCTGGGCGGCCTGGCGATCTTCGGGCTCAACGGCTTCGTGATCGGCCCCTTGATTGCCGCATTGTTCATGTCGAGCTGGGCGATCTTCATCGAAACCAAACCAAGGATTCAGCTGCCTTAAGCACTGAGTTTGCCTGTCTGGCCAGTGCCGATACGTTGCGACAGCGCCTGGGCGGCCGGCAGCGATGTCAGCGGGCCGCTGATCTGTTCGCCGTCCTGGACCAGATACCAGCAGGCGAGCAGTCCCAGCTCTCTGAGGGGGGCGGGAACGGCGCTGCCGATAACGGACATGATCTGAACCTGAGACATCATAAGTACCTCCATCAATCTATGGAGATACCTTACGGGGCGCGCGCTTTTACGGACAATCACCGTTTTCGATAGTGGTCATTGACGGCATTGAGTCCAGTGGACCGTTTGCCGCTCAGTCGACCACCTGATCGAGCATGTGCACCACCTCCTGCTCGTTGAGCAGGCCCTTGCGCACCAGGTTTTGCGTCAGCAGCGAAAGGAACTTGGCGCTGCGATGGCCTTCCAGGTGCTTGAGTTCGGTCAGGGCGTTGTACACCTTGCTGGAAGTGCACAGGCCGACAATGCGGTGCGGATTTTGTGTGGGCATGGATTCGTCCTTGTTGTTATCAACCTGTTGTTGGCGGACAGGCCCAAGCTTGCGGGCCTGACATGACATAAATATGACGGTTGTCCGCAAAGGGACCGACGAGTCAATCTTGCCAACTTGAGCAGCCGAGACTGTCCCGATAGCGACACCGGCGAGATTTATCCAGACTTGCGCCGACAGACGGCCATGAAAAAGCCCCGCGGATCAGGCGGGGCTTGTTGAGGCTGTTACCAGCGTCCATAACCGTGAGGATGGCCATAATAGCCGTGGGGTCCGTAGTAGACCGGTCTAGGGCCGTAGTAGATCGGCTGTTGTACGTACACCGGCGCCGGTTGGTAGTAGATCGGAGGCGGTGGTGCATAAACCGGTGCGGGCTGGGCATATACCGGTTGGGCATATACCGGTTGGGCGTAGACAGGTTGCGGTGCGACATACACCGGCCGGTTGGCGTTGATCAGGGCCGAGCCGACGATGGCCGTACCGACGATCGCTCCAAATACCGCCGCGTCATTACCACCACCATGGGCTTGCGCCTGTCCTGCGACAGCGAGGGCGCCGATCAGCAAGGCTACTGTGGGGATTTTACGGATCATGATAATTCCTCGGTTCTTCGACCCGGCGCTTGTGTCTGCAATAGACCCAAGGATTGTCGCGGGGATACATCTAAGACAGCGTTTTTTTGAAAATCAGCACAGCCGCTAGGTAAATTTTGTGTAAGGTCTGTACCGGCTTGCTTACGGTCGCCTGTGGGAGCGTGCAGGCTTGAGAATATGATCGATCAGAACGGTGTGGACTGGCTAATCCCGTCCATCCGAAAGTGCAAAGGGAAGGAGCAACACATGCAGATGAATCCGGACAGAAACACCCAGCTGTGCATGTCCCTCTCCGGACGCCCCGGCAACTTCGGCCTGCGATTTCATAACCATCTCTATGAACAACTGGGGCTGAATTTCTACTACAAGGCGTTCAGCAGCCAGGACCTGCCGGGTGCCGTTGGCGGCATTCGCGCCCTGGGGATTCGGGGGTGCGGCGTGTCGATGCCGTTCAAGGAAGCCTGCATTGCCCTGGTCGATGAGCTGGATGCGTCTGCCGCCGCCATTCAATCGATCAACACCATCGTCAACACGGATGGTCATCTCAAGGCGTATAACACCGACTACATTGCCATCGCCCAACTGCTGGAAACCCACGCAGTGCCCAAGGACACCACATTTGCCCTGCGCGGCAGCGGCGGGATGGCCAAGGCCGTGGCCAGTGCCTTTCGCGATGGCGGTTACAAAAATGGCCTGATCCTGGCGCGCAACGAACGTGCCGGTCGTGCCCTTGCCGAATCCCTGGACTATCCATGGCAAGCGGAGCTGGGTGCCCGACGCCCGCAAATGCTGATCAACGTCACCCCGATCGGCATGAGCGGCGGGCCGGAGGCCGACCAACTGGCGTTCGAGGTCGACGCGATTTCCTCTGCGGATATCCTCTTCGATGTGGTGGCGATTCCCTCGGAAACACCGCTGATCGTGCGTGCTCGAGCCGAAGGCAAGCACGTCATTACCGGGCTCGAAGTGATCGCGATCCAGGCGCTGGAGCAGTTCGTGCTGTATACCGGTGTGCGGCCGACCGCCGAGCAGTTCCAGAAAGCGGTGGCCTTTGCCCGTAGCTAGAAGGAGGTTTGCATGCATCCGCGCATTCTCAATCTGAATCAGGTCGAACTCGAACCGCTGCCGGAAAACCTGGCGCCTGGCGGTGAGACGGCCAGCCGCTATCAGCAGCGTCTGGCTCGGGTCGGCCAGCAACTGGGCGCGCAAAAACTCGGTTATCGCTTGTACGTGCTGGAACCGGGGATGCGTGGCAGCCCGTTTCACAGCCATCGGGTCAACGAGGAGATGTTTTACGTCGTGGCCGGGGAAGGGCAGGTTCGCCTGGGTGCCGAACGCTTTCCCATCCGTGCGGGCGACGTGATCGCCTGTCCGCCGGGCGGTCCCGAGGCGGCGCACCAAATCATCAACACCAGCAACGCCGAGTTGCGCTACCTGGCGGTCAGTACCCAGCAGTCGCCGGAAATCTGCGAATACCCCGATTCCGGCAAATATGCGGTGATGGATGACTTCAAGGTCGATGCCCGGGGTAATGTCTCGGGTTTTGTGGCCGTTGCCCGACAGGCGGACGGGGTGGATTACTGGGACGGGGAGTGAACGATTCCCGGATCGAGTCGGCGAAGGTGTATGTGTGGCGAAGGCGCAAGCTCCCTCGCCACAGGGACGTCATTCAAGCGGGTGACGGGTTTTACTCAAGGCGCGCCAAACGCTCTTCCAGTGCCGCAATCCGAGCCTCCAGCTCTTCGATCCGCTCGACCGAAACACCGCTACCGCCGCCACGTTCGACCGGATTCTGCCGCGCCGCAAGGATCGCGTCGATATCCGCCGGATCACCCAGGGCATGCATGTAGCGGTCTTCTCGCTGGCCGGCCTGGCGCGGAATCAGCAGCGCCAGCCCTCGGGCAATCAAGCGCTCCAGTTGATGCACCACTTGCTCGGCGTCTTCGAAATCATGCATGCGGCCGCTGCGGGTCAGCAGTTCATTGATGGTTTGTGGGCCACGCAGGAACAATAATCCGGCCAGAATGACCTGCGCTGGCACCAGTTCCAGCGCCTTGTCGACCTTGTGCTCCCAGCGATCCGCGCGACTGCCCATCACCAATTTGGCGAAGCCGCGTCCCTCAAGGGCACGCAAGCTCTGGCCCACCTGACCCTGGGTCAGGTTCATCACCGGTTCACGGCTGGTTTTCTGGTTGCAGGCGATTACCAAGGCATTAAGGGTCAGCGGGTAGGTTTCCGGGCTGGTGGCCTGTTTTTCGATCAAAGAGCCCAGAATGCGGATTTCCGTGCTGTTGAGTCGCGGCTCTTCAAAGGTCGTCTCTTGCTCGGTGATCATGGTTTGCGTCCTCCCTTACCCGGTTCAGGTTTTCACTTGAGTGGATGCACTTTAAATTGGTATGCGGCAATGGCAACAGAATTCGTGCATCATCTGAGGGGTGTTATTGCGGGTTTAACGAATTTTTAACGAAATTTTTACAAAACGGCAGTCACCCTGTGCGGGGCCACGGACCGCATGCCCCTTAAACGGGGGAATTTGCGCGTTGCTTGCATCGACAACGTCACCGGCCTCAAGTAATGGAAGATGGAGCAAGGCATGAAGTTGATGTTGGTATCAGCCAAACAAAATGTGCTCGATAGTGCACAGATCATATGACTATTCTGATAACCGGCGCTGCCGGATTCATTGGGTTTCACACCGCTCGGCGTCTATGCCTGGACGGCCATGAAGTGGTTGGCATCGACAACCTCAATGACTATTACGACGTCACGCTCAAGCGTGCTCGACTCAAAGAACTGCAGTCCTTGCCGGGCTTTCGTTTCGAGAGACTGGACATTGTCGATAAACCGGCCCTGATGGCGTTGTTTCGCGATAACCCCTTTACCGAAGTGGTGCATCTGGCCGCTCAGGCAGGCGTGCGCTATTCGCTGGACAATCCTGACATCTACGGGCAATCGAACCTTGTCGGCTTCCTCAATGTGCTGGAAGCCTGCCGGCACCATCGCCCTGCGCATTTGATCTACGCTTCCAGCAGTTCGGTGTACGGCAGCAACAGTAAAATGCCGTTCAGCATCGAGGACGCGGTCGATCATCCCATTTCATTGTATGCCGCGACCAAGCGGGCCAATGAACTGCTGGCCGAGAGTTATTGCCACCTGTACGGCATGAAAGCCAGCGGGCTGCGCTTCTTTACGGTTTACGGACCGTGGGGGCGGCCTGACATGGCGCTGTTCAAGTTTACCGAGGCGATGCTCAAAGGCCTGCCGATCGATATCTATAATCAGGGCCAGATGGCGCGGGACTTCACGTACGTCGACGATATCGTCGAAAGCATCGCCCGGCTGCGTACACGACCACCGGAATCGACCGGGGAGCGCGAAGGTGTCAACCGGTTGTTCAATATCGGTCGCGGCAAGCCAGTGGCACTGCTGGAATTCGTCGACTGTCTGGAAGCGGCACTGGGCATGCAAGCCCAACGCAACTATCTACCGTTGCAGGACGGCGATGTAGTCAAGACCTGGGCCGATGTGTCGGCACTGGAAGAATGGGTCGATTTCAGTCCGCAGGTGCCGGTTGGCACCGGCGTCGGGGAGTTTGTGAAGTGGTATCGCCAGTTTTATCAGTTATGAACCATTCTCCCTTGAAAACAAAAGAGCAAGGCAAAAGAGCGCCTCTATGAGCAATGACATTTTTGTATCGGTACTGATCCCCGCGAAGAACGAAGCGAACAACCTCAAGCCCTTGCTTGAGGAAATCCGCGTGGCGCTGGCGGATGAGTCTTTTGAAATCATCGTCGTCGACGATGGCAGTACCGATGCCACCCTGCACGAACTGCAGCAGGCCAAAAACAATGGCCTGAGCCAGTTACGCATGCTGCATCATGATCGCTCCCTGGGGCAAAGCACCTCGCTGTACCACGCGGCGCAGGCTGCTCGCGGGCAGTGGCTGGCCACGCTCGATGGCGATGGGCAGAACGACCCGGCGGACATCCCGGGCATGTTGGCGCTGGTGCGTCACCAGCCAGCCAATGGTGATTTGCAACTGGTGGCGGGCCACCGGGTCAACCGCCGCGACACCGCGAGCAAGCGCTGGGCTTCGCGTTTTGCCAATGGCCTGCGCAGCCGTCTGCTCAAGGACGCCACGCCAGACACTGGCTGTGGCTTGAAACTGATTCAACGCGCGGCGTTTTTGCGCCTGCCGTACTTCGATCATATGCATCGCTACATTCCTGCGTTGATCCAGCGTCACAATGGCAAGATGGTCGTCCATCCGGTCAACCACCGGCACCGCACTGCAGGCGTGTCCAAGTACGGCAATATCGACCGCGCCCTGGTCGGCATCCTCGACCTCTTCGGCGTGTGGTGGCTGATCAAGCGTACCCGTCTGAATACTCAGGCCCGGGAGGTTCAGGAATGAACCTTTCCCGCGAATCCCTGTGGTTGGTGATCGGCTTTGCCGGCCAGCTCGCGTTTACCGGTCGTTTCGTTCTGCAGTGGCTGTACAGCGAATACAAAAAACGCAGCGTGATCCCGACCAGTTTCTGGTACCTGAGCATCGTCGGCAGCGCCCTGCTGCTGATGTATGCCATTTACCGTCAAGACCCGGTGTTCATCGCCGGTCAGGCTTTTGGCTTTATTGTGTATCTGCGTAACCTGCAATTGATTGCAAAAAGCAAAAACCTCAAGGAGTAAGTCAGGCGCAGATCGTTGTCGCCCAGGGTCGAATGCCTGGGCTTGATGCTGCTCGCCCTGCTTTTGGTCGGTGCCCGCAACAGGACAGCCCCCCGCATCACCCGTTCGGACTAGGCAAGGCTAACGATTCTGCCGCGTCCGGGCGGCGCCAAACTTCATGCTCAAAGGGGTGTTGCGCCACGCGCGCCCCGCCAAACGAGCAGAAGGCGCCGCGATGGAGTTTGCATTCAGCGACGAACAGGAAATGATCCGCGCATCGGCCGAGGGCTTCCTCGCCGATGTCTCGGATTCTGCCGCCGTACGGGCGGCGATGGTCAGTGAACGGGGTTTTGACGAGGTGCTCTGGCAGCGGGTTTGCCAGGAAATGTACTGGCCGGCGATTCACATTCCCGAAGCCTATGGCGGATTGGGTCTGGGGTTTGTCGAACTGGCGATACTGCTGGAGCAAATGGGTCGCCGTTTGCTCTGCTCGCCGTTTTTCGCCACCGCCTGCATGGCCATGCCGGCGCTGTTGCTGGCGGCCAATGATGAGCAGAAACAGCGCTGGCTCCCGTCGATCGCCGACGGCAGCCTGACCGCGACCCTGGCCTTCAGCAGCGCCAATGGCTGGGCGGCCGACGATGTGCAGGCAACCGTTGTGCCCGAGGGTGAGGGTTTTGTGCTCGACGGTACCCTCAAGCATGTGCTCGACGGCCACGGTGCAGACCTGCTGATCATCGCCGCACGGCTTCCCGGTTCTACCGGCGAGACGGGTATCAGCCTGTTTGCGGTGGAAGCCGGGCGCGCGGGGATCGAGCGGCAGATGCTCCCGACCATGGACCAGACCCGGCGTCAGGCGCGTATTCAACTGGACGGCCTGTACCTCGAAGCCGACTGCCTGCTCGGTGAGTTCGGCGCGGGTTGGCCGCACCTGGAGCGAGCCCTGCAATTGGCCTGCATCGGCCTGGCCGCCGAGCAGACCGGTGGCGCACAACAGGTACTCGACCTCAGCGTTGCCTACATGCAGGAACGCCAGCAGTTCGGGCGCCCCCTTGCCAGTTTCCAGGCCCTCAAACACCGCGCCGCCGACATGATGCTGCAACTCGAGTGCGCGCGTTCGGCCAGCTACTACGCCGCGTGCGTGGCCCAGGAAGTCCTCGACCCGCAGGGTGATCCGCAGGTCGCCGCCGAACTGCCGCTGGCCGCCGCGCTGGCCAAGGCGCAGTGCTCCGAAACCTATTTCCACTGTGCATCCGAATCGATCCAGTTGCATGGCGGTGTCGGTTTCACCTGGGAATACGACCCGCACCTCTACTTCAAGCGCGCCCGTGCCAGCGAAAGCTTTCTCGGGTTACCGGCCTGGCATCGCGAGCGGATCGCCGTCGCGATTCTTGGAGAGCAGCCATGAAAATCAGTTTCAGCGAGCAGGACGAACGCTTCCGCCAGGCAGTATCCGACTGGTTGAGCGCCAACCTCTGTGGTGAATTCGAAGCCCTGCGTTTTCGTGGCGGCCCCGGCGACGAGCACATGTTTCCCGAAGAGCGCAAAGCCTGGGAACGCAAGCTTGCCGAGGGGGGCTGGACCTGTGTCGGTTGGGCGCCGGAGCATGGCGGGCGTGGCCTGTCGATCACCCAACAAGTGATCTTCCATGAAGAATATGCCCGCGCCGGCGGCCCCGGACGCATGGGCCATATCGGCGAGGGCCTGGCTGGTCCGACCATCGCCGCGTTCGGCACGGTCGAGCAGCAGCGGCGTTTTCTGCCAGGTATCGTCAGCGGCCGCGAGTTCTGGTGCCAGGGCTATTCCGAGCCTGGCGCCGGGTCCGACCTGGCCAACGTCAAGACCCGTGCAGTGCTGGATGAAGCCAGCGGCACCTGGCGGATCAACGGACAAAAAGTCTGGACCTCCCTGGCCCACGAGTCGGACTGGTGCTTCGTGATTGCCCGCACCGAGCCGGGCAGTGTCGGCCATCGCGGTTTGTCGTTCCTGCTGGTGCCGATGGCCCAGGCGGGAGTTACCGTGCGGCCCATCGAGCAACTGACCGGCACCTCGGAGTTCAACGAGGTGTTCTTCGACGATGCCCGCACCGACGCCAGCCATATCATCGGCGCGCCGGGCGAGGGCTGGAAGATCGCCATGGCGCTGCTGGGCTTCGAGCGCGGCGTCTCGACCCTCGGCCAGCAGATGCAGTTTCAGAACGAACTCAACGAGATTATCGCCATCGCCAAGTCCAATGGCGCCGCGCGCGACCCGATCCTGCGCCAGCGCCTGGCCGAAGCCTGGAGCGGGTTGCGGATCATGCGCTACAACTCGCTGCGCATGCTCTCCGGTAGCCAGGACGGTTCGCTGCGCAAAGAGGCGACCATCTACAAGCTGTTCTGGTCCACCTGGCACGCCAGCCTCGGCAAGTTGGCGATGGACGTCCTCGGCGCCGAAGCGGAACTGCTCGAAGCCGCGCCTTATCAACTGAGCCGTTTGCAGTCGCTGTACCTGTTCAGCCGCGCCGACACCCTCTACGGCGGCAGCAACGAAATCCAGCGCAACATCATCGCCGAGCGCGCTTTGGGAATGCCCAAAGAACCGCGTCCGCGCGCCTGAAAGGAGAGAATCCATGTCTGTACCTCAGTATGTTGCAGGTCGCGGCCTGCTGCGTGACAAGTCGGTCCTGATCACTGCGGCGGCAGGCGCCGGGATCGGTTTTTCCGCCGCCGTGCGCGCCGCCGAGGAAGGTTGTCGCGCGCTGATGATCAGCGATATCCATGAAGGCCGCCTGGCCGAGGCGGTGTTGAAAATCCGCGAGACCACCGGGCTGCAACAGGTCTTCGGCCAGGTCTGCAACGTCGCCGACGAGGCCCAGGTGCAACAGTTGATCGCCAGCGCCGAGCGTGACTTGCAAGGCGTCGATGTGCTGATCAACAACGCCGGGCTCGGCGGTTCGCGGTTGTTGGTGGACATGGGCGACGAAGAGTGGAACCGGGTGCTCGATGTGACCCTCACCGGCACCATGCGCATGACCCGCGCGATGCTGCCGAAGATGATGGAGCGCCGCGCCGGCGTGATCGTCAACAACGCCTCGGTGCTGGGCTGGCGCGCGCAGAAGGAGCAGTCGCACTATGCCGCCGCCAAGGCCGGGGTGATGGCCCTGACCCGTTGCGCAGCGGTCGAGGCCGCCGACTACGGCATCCGCATCAACGCGGTGAGCCCGAGCATTGCCTTGCATGATTTCCTGCGTAAATCCGCACCCCAGGCGGTGCTCGACCAACTCGCCGCCAACGAAGCGTTCGGACGCGCCGCCGAGGTCTGGGAAGTGGCCAACGTGATGATGTTCCTGGCCAGCGACTACAGCTCCTACATGACCGGCGAAGTGTTGTCGGTGTCCAGTCAGAGGGCTTGAACATGCCACGGATTTTCGCCACGCCGATGGCCCTGTTCGACGCCGTGGGCCAGTCCCTGGGCGTCAGCGACTGGCTGCTGCTGGAGCAGGCACGCATCGACCGGTTCGCCGAGGCCACCGGTGATCACCAATGGATTCACGTCGATCCGGTCAGGGCCGCCAGCGGCCCGTTTGGCGCCTGCATCGCCCATGGCTACCTGAGCCTGGGGCTGGTCAATCTGTTTTTGCCGCAGATCGTCGAAGTGCGCGGCATCGCCATGGGCGTCAACTACGGCTGCGAGCGGGTGCGCTTTCCCGCCGTGGTGCGCGTCGGTTCGCGGGTGCGTGGCAGCGCGCAATTGATCGCCGTCGAGGAGGTCAAGGGCGGCGTTCAGGCGACCATCCGCGTCAGCGTCGACATCGACGGCGAGGATCGCCCCGGCTGCGTGGTCGACACCATCAGCCGCTATTACCCCGCCTGATCCAGGCAGCAGGATTTCGAGGAATTGAACATGAAAGAAGCCGTCATCGTTTCGACCGCCCGTACCCCGATCGGCAAGGCCTTTCGCGGTGCCTTCAACGACACCGAGGCGCCGCAACTGGGTGGCCATGTCGTGCGCGAAGCCGTGCGCCGTGCCGGGATCGAACCGGGCGAGGTGGACGATGTGATCATCGGTGCCGCCGCGCAGCAGGGCACCCAGTCCTACAACCTGGGGCGCCTGTGCGCGATTGTCGGCGGCTTGCCGGCTTCCGTTGCCGGGATGGCCGTCGAGCGCCAGTGTTCATCGGGCCTGATGAGTATCGCCATGGCCGCCAAGGGCATCATGTGCGATGAAATCGATATCGCCGTAGCCGGTGGCCTGGAGTCGATTTCCCTGGTGCAGAACAAGCACAAGAACCTCTATCGCAATCAATCGAATGCGGTGATCGAGCTTGATCCTCACGCCTACATCCCGATGATCGAAACCGCCGAGATCGTCGCTGCCCGCTACGGTATCTCCCGCGAAGAGCAGGACGAGTACAGCTACCAGAGCCAGGTACGCACCGCCCTGGCTCAAAGCGCCGGTTTGTTCGACCGTGAACTGGCGCCGCTGAGCAGCCGCAAGGCGATTTTCGACAAGGCCACGGGCGAAACCCGCTATGAAACCGTGACTTTGCGGCGTGACGAGTGCAACCGCGTCGACACCACCCGCGACAGTCTCGCCGGGCTGGAGCCGGTGTGGCCGGGCGGCCAGTGGAGTGACAAGGGCCGCTTCATCACCGCCGGCAACGCCTCGCAGTTGTCCGACGGTGCTTCGGCCTCGGTGTTGATGAGCGCCAGACTGGCCGAGAAACGTGGACTGGAACCCCTGGGCATTTATCGCGGCATGGCGGTCGCTGGCTGCAACTCCGACGAGATGGGCATCGGCCCGGTCTACGCCATTCCCAAACTGCTCAAGCGCCATGGCCTGACCATGGATCACATCGGCCTGTGGGAGCTGAACGAGGCGTTCGCCTGTCAGGTCCTGTACTGCCGCGACACCCTGGGCATTCCTGCCGAGCGCCTGAACGTCAACGGCGGGGCGATTGCCATCGGCCATCCGTTCGGCATGTCCGGTGCGCGCATGGTCGGTCATGCGTTGGTCGAAGGGCAGCGACGCGGTTTGCGCTACGTGGTGGTGAGCATGTGTATCGGTGGAGGCATGGGTGCCGCTGCATTGTTCGAGGTGCTCTGAATGATCGACGCTCAGCAGATTCAAGCGACCATGGCGCGCTATGTGGAATTGGTGGATGCCGGCGACATCGACGGTATTCTCGCGCTGTATGCCTCTGATGCGGTGGTTGAAGACCCGGTCGGTCAGGTGCCGCTGGCTGGCCTGGATGCCATCGAACGCTTCTACCGTGATGGCTTGGGGACGATGAAAGTCTCGGCCACGCTGACCGGCCCGGTGCGGGCGACGCTCAACGGTTGCGGGGCCATGCCGTTTCGGGTCGACATGGAGTGGGGCGGACAGCCGTGCTCGCTGCATGTGATCGACGTGATGGAATTCGGTGCCGACGGCAAGATTCGTTCGATGAAAGCGTTCTGGAGTGAGGTCAACGTGACCGCGCGAGGTGCGGTATGACCCTGGAGCAGAGGGTTGCGCGCCTGGAAGCACTGGAGGACATTCGTCAGCTCAAGCATCGCTATCTCAATGCCTGCGATCTCAAGCAAGTCGAGGTCATTGCCGACTGTTTCGCCGAGGGGGAGGTGCTGATCGACTACGGTCCGCTGGGAATCTTCCGCGAGCGCGACAGCTTTGTCGCGCTGTACCGCGAACTGGCCTGTCATGAGCGGGTGATCGATCTGCACCATGGCGCCAACCCTGAAATCGAGTGGCTAAACGAGGATCAAGCCCTGGGTCGCTGGGCCCTGTGGTATTTCAACCTGGATGGCCAGAGCGGGGCGACACGGCAGTTGGGCGGTTTTTATCAGGACCGTTATCAGCGTATCGCCGGTCAATGGAAGATCGTCGCCACCCATTTTACCGCTCATTCGGAAGTGGCACGCCCCTGAAGCACCTGCATGCGACGCCAATCCACTGTAGGAGCGAGCTTGCTCCGGGCGGCGTTCCGACGATGAACTGGAGACCGCCGCGGGGCATCAGGTTCGCCGCGTTATCGTTCACGACCATCGCGAGCAGGCTCGCTCCTACGGCAAGTCGGGATTCTGTGTCCGATTGGTTTCGTAGTAAGCCTTGAGGTTCTCGGCAATCTGCAACACAACCTTGTTGAAGGCCTTGGCCAGAAGCCATTCCGCCAGCCTGCCACCGCGCAGGCTGTAGCTCATCTGCAAGGTGATGCGGGTCACGTCGTCTTCGTTTTGCAGGGAGTAGCTGAAACTGGCCTCGCGAAACGGGAAGGGCGAGCCGTTGCTGCCTTTGTGCAACAGCAACACGAAACCGATGCCTTCCTGCCATTTCACCACGCTTTCATCCAGGTACTGGCCACCCTTGCGCAGCACCCGGCGACTGGCGCCGATGCCTTCCTGTGGGCCGGGATGAAACCGGCAACCGGTGAGTCCCGGCACGTAGTGCGGGGCAAGACTCAAGTCACGCAGCTTGGCCCACGCGGCCTGTGGCGGGAGATCGAGCACAACGCTGTGGCTGGCAATCGCGGACATGTCGGGGCTCCTCTTGTCAGTGGGATCGGGCGGCATCGAGAAAGGCCGGACGTTCGCCCGCGCCATGCACCGCGATGTCCGCGCCGCTGACATAACGAGCCAGCGTCGAGGCCAGGTACAGGCAGGTATCACCGATGTCTTCGGGACTTGCCAGGCGTTGCAAGGGGATGGTCGCGGCCACCCGCGCAAGGCCGGCGTCGTCACCATAGTGCATGGCGGCCTGCTCGGTGAGAATCAACCCGGCGGTCACCGCATTGACCCGCACCTTGGGCGCCCACTCCACCGCCAGCGAGGTGGTCAGGTTCAGCAAGCCGGCCTTGGCTGCGCCGTAAGCGGCGGTGCCGGGGGAAGGGCGGGTCGCGCTGACGCTGCATATGTTGATGATTGCACCGCCATCGACCTGGGCCTGCATCACCTGGTTGGCTTGCTGACAGAGGTTCAATGGCGCCAACAGGTTCAGGCGGATGATCGCCTCGCTGAACCGGGGTGATGCCGTGGCGGCGTCAGTATTTGGCGAGCCACCGGCATTGTTGACCAGCACGTCGAGGCGCCCGAAGCGCTCGACGATCTGCTCGACCAAGCGCCCCGACTGCTCGACGTCGCGCAGGTCGCAAGGTACGAACCAGGCCTCGCGCCCGGCGCTGGCAGGCAAGGTCGTCGGAGCTTCGCGGCCGCAGATCACCACGTCGGCGCCATAGTCCAGAAAGCGCTGGCTGATGCCGCGTCCGACCCCTTTGCCACCGCCGGTGACCAGTACCACTTTGCCGCGAAAGTCCATCGGATCAAGCATGGGAGTTCTCTTTTTGTCGCTCGGGAATACCGCCGATGCTAGGTCTGCCGACCGTGCAATCCAACGTCCGATGAGACTAGAGACTGTGCAGGGGCGAGCAGGCTCGCTCCTACGGCGCGTAGTCCTGTCGGACGATGTTGATGGGCCGGCCCGCAGGAATAATCCGGCGACAACAACAGGCCGGGAGGACACCTTATGGGCGCTTCAGCGCAAGGGCACTTCGTTACGCTGCCGGAAGGTTTGCAGCTGCACTACTTGGATATCGGCGGGCAGGACGCCGGCAGCGGCGAACCGGTGATTTTCATTCATGGCAGCGGGCCGGGCGCCAGCGGTCACAGCAACTTCAAGCAGAACTACCCGGTGTTTGCCGAAGCCGGCTACCGCGTCATCGTCCCGGACCTGCCAGGCTATGGCGCCTCGGACAAGCCCGAGACCCTCTACACCCTGGACTTCTTTGTCGGCGCACTGAGCGGTCTGCTCGACGCCCTCGACATCCCGCGTTGCGTGCTGGTCGGCAACTCCCTGGGCGGTGCCATCGCCATCAAACTGGCCCTGGACCAGCCGCAACGGGTCAGTCGACTGGTGCTGATGGCACCCGGTGGCCTGATGGAAAAAGAACAGTATTACCTGCAGATGGAAGGCATCCAGAAAATGGGCGCAGCCTTTGCCAAGGGTGAACTGAATGACGCGGCGGGCATGCGCCGTTTGCTGGCGCTGCAGCTGTTCGACGAAAGCCTGATCAGCGACGAGACGGTCAACGAGCGGGTGGCGGTGGTGCAGCAGCAGCCCGTCTGCGTGCTGTCGACCATGCAGGTGCCGAACATGACCGCGCGCCTGGGTCAATTGCAGTGCCCAATCCTTGGCTTCTGGGGCATGAACGACAAGTTCTGCCCGTCCTCCGGGGCCCTGACCATGCTCGAGCATTGTTCCGGCATCCGTTTTGTGATGCTCAGCGAATGCGGACATTGGGTTCAGGTCGAGTACCGCGAGTTGTTCAACCGCGAGTGCCTGGCATTTCTTCAGGAGGCCCGCGGATGAGCGTGCAATTGCGCCGTGAATTCGGCGAAGAACTTTACCAGGCGCTGCTCAGCGGCTCGACCCTGGCACCGCTGACCGAGCGCTGGCCGGCGATCAGCATCGAGGACGCCTACCATATTTCCCTGTACGCCATCGAACGCCGCGTCGCGGCCGGGGACCGGATCGTCGGCAAGAAAATCGGCGTGACCTCGGCGGCGGTGCAGCAGATGCTCAACGTGCATCAGCCGGATTTCGGGTTCATCACCCGACAGATGTCGTTCGCCGACGACGCGCAGATTTCCCTGTCGGCCAACAAGCTGATCCAGCCCCGTGCCGAGGGCGAGATTGCCTTCAAGCTCAAGTACGACCTGGTCGGCCCCGGCATCACCGAAGCCGACGTACTGGACGCCACCGAGTACGTGATGCCGTGCTTCGAAATTGTCGATTCGCGGATTCACGACTGGCGCATCCGCATTCAGGACACCGTCGCCGACAACGCCTCTTGTGGCGTATTTGTGCTGGGCGACAGCCAGGTCGATCCCCGTGGCCTGGATCTGCCCAACCTGCGCATGCGTGTGTTCAAGAACGGTGAGCCCCTCAGCGAAGGCCTGGGTTCGGCGGTGCAGGGCAATCCGCTGACGGCGGTGGCCTGGCTGGCCAACACCCTGGGCGCCTTCGGTATTCCGTTCAAGGCCGGGGAAATCATCCTTTCCGGCTCGCTGGTACCACTGGAACCGGCCCGCGCCGGCGACCGTTTCGAATTGACCATCGATGGCCTGGGCAGTGCCCGGGTGTCTTTCTGCGCCTGACTTGTGGGGTTTTAACCGGATGAGCAAGAAACTCAGAGCGGCCATTATCGGCCCGGGCAATATCGGCACTGATCTGCTGATGAAGATGTGCCGATCGGAATGGATCGAGCCGGTATGGATGGTCGGCGTCGACCCGCAATCGGAAGGCCTCAAGCGCGCCCGCGAGATGGGCGTGAAAACCACCGCGGAGGGCGTCGACGGGTTGCTGCCTCACGTCCTCGATGACGATATTCGCATCGCCTTCGATGCCACCTCGGCTTATGTGCATGCGCAAAACAGCCGCAAGCTCAACGAACTGGGGGTGATCATGATCGACCTTACGCCGGCGGCCATCGGCCCGTTCTGCGTGCCGCCGGTCAACCTCAAGGAACATGCGTCGAGCCTGGCGATGAACGTCAATATGGTCACCTGCGGCGGTCAGGCGACCATTCCGATGGTGGCGGCCGTGTCACGGGTGCAGTCGGTGAGCTACGGCGAAATTGTCGCCACCGTGTCCTCCGGTTCGGTAGGGCCGGGCACCCGGCAGAACATCGACGAATTCACCCGCACCACGGCCGGCGCGGTGGAGCAAATCGGCGGCGCGCGACGCGGCAAGGCGATCATCGTGATCAACCCGGCCGAGCCGCCGCTGATGATGCGCGACACCATCCATTGCCTGACCGATGACGAGCCGAACCAGGATGCGATCCGCACGTCGGTGCTGGAGATGGTTCGCGAAGTGCAGCGTTATGTGCCGGGCTACAAGCTGATCAACGGGCCGGTGTTCGACGGACGCAAGGTGTCGATTTTCATCGAGGTCGAAGGCCTTGGCGATTTCCTGCCCAAGTCCGCCGGCAACCTCGACATCATGACCGCCGCCGGTTTGCGCACAGCCGAGATGTTCGCCGAAGAAGCCCACAAGGGCACCCTGCAACTGCCGGTCCGTTGAGTGGAGAATCCCGATGAATTTACAAGGCAAGAGCGTCCGTCTGCATGACATGAGCCTGCGCGACGGCATGCACGCAAAACAGCACCAGATCAGCCTCGAGCAGATGGTTTCGGTGGCCTCCGGCCTCGATGCAGCCGGGGTTCCTCTCATCGAAATCACCCACGGTGATGGCCTGGGCGGTGCATCGCTGAACTACGGTTTCCCGGCCCACAGCGACGAGGAATACTTCGCAGCGGTGATCCCGAAGATGAAGCAAGCCAAGGTTTCGGCGCTGTTGCTGCCGGGGATCGGCACCCTCGATCATCTGAAAATGGCGCATGAACACGGGGTCTCGACCATTCGCGTGGCCACCCACTGCACCGAGGCCGACGTATCCGGCCAGCACATCGGCATGTCGGCGAAGATGGGCCTGGATACCGTCGGCTTCCTGATGATGGCGCACATGGTCAGCGCGGAAACACTGCTGGCGCAGGCGCGGCTGATGGAAAGCTATGGCGCCAACTGCATTTATTGCACGGACTCGGCGGGCTACATGCTGCCCGATGAAGTGACGAATAAAATCGGCGCCTTGCGTGCTGGACTGAATGCCGGGACCGAGGTGGGTTTCCACGGTCACCACAACATGGGCATGGCCATCGCCAACTCCCTGGCCGCTATCGAGGCCGGTGCCGCGCGGATCGACGGCTCGGTGGCAGGCCTGGGGGCGGGGGCGGGCAACACGCCGCTGGAAGTGTTCGTGGCGGTGCTGGAGCGGATGGGCGTGAACAGTGGCGTCGATCTCTACCGGATCATGGACGTGGCCGAAGACCTGGTGGTACCGATGATGGACCAGCCGATCCGCCTCGACCGCGATGCGCTGACCCTGGGCTATGCCGGGGTCTACAGCTCGTTCCTGCTGTTCGCCAAGCGTGCCGAGCAAAAATACGGCATTGCCGCCCGTGAGCTGCTGGTGGAGCTGGGCCGACGTGGCACGGTGGGCGGCCAGGAAGACATGATCGAAGACCTGGCGCTGACCCTGTCACGGGCTCGGGGAGTGTTGCCGACCTGAGGCTGGGGCGAACAAAAAAACCACCGAAGATTCGGTGGTTTTTTTTGCGGCCACTGCAAGCCTCGATCAGGGCAGCAGATTGCGTACCAGTGGCGGGTAGCAATTGATGGCGCTGCTGGAGCAACTGAAATACGCGGTGGACGGTCGAAAGGCTTCATCCTTGAACAACTGGCACAGGCTGGCGCTACTGCCGGCGCAAACAATGATGAACAGGGCACAAGTGGCTTTTCGCATGGCGAGCCTCGACACGGATATTTGTTGTTGTGCAGGTACGTTATGGCGAGAGACGCCAGCCGGCTTCGTCCGAATGGACTACCCGGAGAAACTGAAGCCAGCCCACAGCCTTTGTGGCGGCCCCGGCCTCTGCATACACCGCCAATCCCCTGTGGGAGCTTGCTCGCGATGGCGTCGGGTCAGGCACTTTGGTGCTGGATGTGCCACCGTCTTCGCGAGCGGGCTCGTTCCCACATTGGATCTGCGCCGGCCAATATCCTGCCGGCCTGCCTGGCCCGGATGGAGAAGCAACCGTCGGCTGTTCCTACAAAAAGCGCCGACATGCTCGGCATTCAGCAGGTGTTTTCCCACAGGATTTTAGGGTTGCCGGTAGGAAGTGGCTTTTTTAATCTGCCGGCCGTCGCTGCCAATTCAGCGACACTGGACTGGAAACCCGGTGACTAAACGGCGCAAAAGCGCCCTTCATAACGTATGCTTGCGCGCCTTTAATGTGTGCACTCCGTTATGGCGGCTGTGCGCGGGAGACCTTCGGGTCTACCGGGTTGCCGTTTCCCCGGGTTTCCAGCCTGCGTACAGCTGCCACCCTTCGCCTGGAAACGAATGGAGCAGCTCCCACCAGCAAACGGAGCTCCACCATGCCCAAACCCACCCCCAATCCCCCCGAATCAAAAGCCGACAGCACGACTCCCAGCCTTCACCTCAAACCCACCCTCCTGCAATCCAGCATTCCCCACACCCCGAGCAAGATGTTCCTCATCGCCCCCGACATCGACACCGAGAGCCTGCTGGCCCACGCCTGTGAATCACTGGCGTCCGCGAGCATCATGGCCACCGACTTCGCGACCTTCGTGGACGGGCCGCAGCGCAGCATGTTGTTGGGTATCCAGCAGGTGATCATGCTGGCCGAGCTGTCGGTGAACCGTGCACTGGATAACCTCGCTCCGCCCGGTTAACACCGGTCCATTGTGGCGAGCGAGCTTGCTCGCGCTGGGTTGCGAAGCGACCCCAAACCCGATGAATGCGGTTTATCAGACAAAACGCAATCGTCAGCGATGGGGCTGCTTCGCAACCCAGCGTGACGGTGCGGCGTTCCGACAAACTCGCTCGCCACAGATGTTTTGCGATCCATAAAAAACGCGACCCCACAAAGGGCCGCGTTTTTTCACACCCCACAACTACTTCTGCAAAACAGTCGCCGAGTTCGCCGAACCAAACTGCTGCACGCTGGCCGTCTGCGCCATGCCGCTCTGATCAACACTGGCGATGTTGCCAGTACCGCCCTGGGTCACATAAGCCACGTTCATGCTGTCAGCCTGCTTGATGGTGATCACGTTGTCGTCGCCATACAGCTGGTTGGTGAACGCCTGGTTGCCGCTGCCTTCCTGGTTGAACTCGGTGCTGTTGCCGCTGCCGTTGCTGCTGCCCTGGGCCAGGTTGTTGGTGCCGCGCTGGTCGGCGATGAGGATGTTGTCGCTGCCGTTCTGGTCGAAGTACAGCTCGTTGTAGGAATCGGCCTGGGTCACGGTGGTTTTGTTGCCGGTGCCGGTCTGGTGGGTGGTCATGATGTGGCCGGCGCCGTTCTGGGTGAAATTGGCGACGTTGTTGGTGCCATTCTGGTTGACGGTCGCCCGTTGGTTGCTGCCGAACTGGCCACCTTTCTGCGGGCCTTTCCAGTTGCTGGCGTAGACCTTGTTGCCGGTACCCGAGGAGGTGGCGTTGAGCACATGGCTGTCGCCGCTCTGGTAGGTGAAATGCACGTTGCTCGTGCCGGTTTGATAGAGCGCCAGGGTCGAGCCGACGGAGTCGAACTGGTCGGCGTAGATCGCGTTGAGGTCGCCGACTTGCATCACATTGGCGACGTTGTTTTCGCCGAAGCTCTGGTCGACCACGGTTTCGTTGGTCTGCCCGTATTGGGTGACGGTGGCCTTGGCGCCGAGCTGGGTGTCTTGCCAGACTTCGGTGCCGTTGCCGTCGCCGGACTGGTTGATGCTCAGGTTGCCGCCGGTGCCGTTGCGTTGGTCGCCATAGGCGTAGTTGGTGTTGCCGGCCTGGTTGATGTCGATCTGGCCGCCCATCTGGCCGATCTGTTCGGCTGTCGCGTAGTTGGTGGTGCCGTACTGGATGATCACCGCATTGTTGCCCGTGCCCAGTTGAATCTGTTCGATGTTGGCCTCGTTGCCGTCGCCGTACTGGTAGGTCTTGGCGGTGGCGCCTTCCTGACTGTCCTGATAGATGAACGAGAAGTTGCCGGTGCCTTCCTGTTGCTGCAGGGCTTCGCCGCCGCCGACACCGATCGACTGGCTGGCATGGCTGGTGTTGAAGCTGCCGCTCTGGTTCTGGGTGATGGTGCTGTTGTCCTCGAACAATTGCTCGGCGTAGCCGGCGTTGTAGTCGCCGACCTGGGTCTGGCTGATGGTGCTGGTGGCCGTGTCTTGCACGGCGGCCGCATCATTGCCCTGGCCCGTTTGCTGCTGGGTGGCGGTGCTGAATGGCGCCGAGGTTTGCTTCACATCGGCGATGTTGGCGGTACCGGACTGGTTCTGCGTGGACACGCTGTCGTTGGCAAGGGCCTGGGCACTGACAATGACCAGGATGGCGGCGGTGAGGGGCGTCAGTTTGAACATGGTGAAACCTCCAAGTGGTGCAGTGCTTTAGCGATATTGTTTGACCGATACGCTCATGCCGTTGCCGGCCTGGGTGACGGCGCTTTGCTGTCCTGAGCCGGCCTGTTCGATGCTGGCGTCGTTGTTGTTGCCGTTCTGGGCGATTTGCGCGCGGTTGTGGCTGCCGCTCTGGATGATCGAAGCGGCGTTGCCCGAACCTTGCTGGGTGATCAATGCCATCAGGTCGCTGCCTTGTTGCAGGATGAAAGCTTCCTGATTGCTGCCCGACTGCACGATCTGGCCGAGCAGCGACTGACCGTTCTGCTGCAACAGCGCGATGTTGGCCTGGCCGTTCTGGTCGATCAGTGCGTGCTGGCCAATCGGCGGTGGCAGCTCGCCGAGATCGACGGCGGGGGCCAGGTCTTCGTTCTCCATCAAATCGTCGGCGCGCACGCCTGCGCTGCTGCAAAGCAGAAGCAGGCAGAGCAGGGCGGCGGTCGACAGGTTCATGGCGTTGTCCTGTGGGAAGCGGCCAGCCCCATCGACCCGGGAGTCGATGGGGAAAGGGCTCAGTTGGAGATCACCGACACGGTGCGCACGGTGCCTTGGGACGAGGTGATGGTGGCTGTCGGGTTCGCCGACGGAATCACCGTGGTGGTGTTGTTCACTGTCAGCCTCCAGCGACCGGTCACCGGCACCGTGGTAGTGCCCAGGGTTTGCAGCCCGGTCGGGGTGCTGACCTGGATGGTGATGGTGTTGCCGGTGGTCACCGATGAGGTACCCGCGAAGTCCCAGGTGAAGCGGTTATTGGAACGGGCGGTCACCGTGGCCGTGGTCACCGTGAAGGTTTCCGCAGCAGGCCGTGGCGAGACTTGCACCGTGACCGTGGCCGGCGTCGTCGACACAGCACCGAAGCTGTCCTGGGCGAAGTAGCTGAAGGTGGTGGTGAAGGCTGTGGTGACCGTGGCCGGTGGGGTGTAGGTCAGGACCGTGCCGTTACTGCTGACGGTGCCGCGACCTGTCGGTGGTTGAGTGAAGCTGGCGATGGCGAGTGGGACGTTGCCTTCCGGATCGGTGTCGTTGGCCAGCACGTTGATTGGAATCGCCACACCCAGGGTCGCGACGCTGTCGGCGACGGCTACCGGAGGTTGGTTGGGCGCCACGGTAATGGTCACCGTCGCAGGATTGGCCGAGGCCAGGCCTTTGATGTCTTGAGCCTTGTAGGTGAAGGTCGTGGTCAGTGGTGCATTGACCACGGCTGGCGGGGTGTAGATGACCGCGGTCGATCCGCTCAACGCCACCGTGCCCTGGCCGGCGGCCGGTTGAGTGAGCGCGGTGATGCTCAGCGGCACGTTGCCATCCGGGTCGTTGTCGTTGGCCAGCAGGTTGAGGGTGATCGGCACCCCGAAGCTGGTGCTGCCGCTGTCGGCCACGGCGATCGGCGCCTGGTTCTCGCCACTGTCCGGGGCTGTACCGACCACCACCACAGGCTCGGTGTCGCTGCCGCCGGCGGCGGATTTGACGGTGACCGTGGCGGGTGGTTGCGGCAGGTCCGCCACCGTCAGACGTTGCAGGGTGCCGGACTTCGACAGTCGGCCATGGCCTTGAGCGACCATGTCGGGAACCGCCACTTCGTCGCTGGACGTCGCCTCGATCAGCAGGCTGTGATTGCTCCAGTTGTAGCGAGCCGTCTGGATTTTCACCAGGTCACTGAGCTTGCTCGACACGGCGGTCGGGCGGGTGGAGCCGGTCGGGTTGGTGGCGGTGAGCACCACCACTGCAGGCACGGGGCCGTTGAACAGGCGCTGGCCGAAGAACAATCCGGTGCCGTCGCCGGTCAGGTTGGTCAGGCAGGGACTTGGCGGTGGGCCCGGGACCAGGGCGACGGTTTCGCGGAAACACAGCGTGGAGCTGTTGTCGGCTTTGCCGAAGACTTCGACCCGGGTGCTGGTGCCGGTGCCCGACGTGGTGCGGCGGTAGGTGGCGCGGTTGAGTTCGACCGCGGTCTGCGCCCGGTTATCGAGGACTTTGCCGGACACGGTGAAGAGGTTGGTCTCGATGGTCCCGGCGGGGCCCTGGATGCGCACGAAGTTGGTGTTGTTGGGGCTGCCGGTGACCTGTTCGGTGAGGTTCGGGTCGCCGACGTAGGTTTCGATGGTGCCGGTGTCCGGGTTCACTTCGGTGTAAGGCCCGTTGACGCTGCGCAGGAATGGCCCGATCGCACCGTTAAGCGCGCCGCTGAAATTGCCCGGTGCACCGATGCCTACATCTCTGGTGATGTTGATTGCGCGACGTCCTGGTGTCGTGACGTTGACGGTTTCCACGCCGTAGGGGTGGGTAATGGTGTAGGTCCCGGCGACGGGCACGCTAATGCGCATGCGAATCCGCGCGAAACTGATTTGATCGCCATCGACCGGGGTTCCGCTGGCAAATGCCGCTTCGATTCCGGCGACGTAGGCGTCCATTCCATAGCCGGCGGCATTGTTGGGGATGGTGGCCTGGGCGAGGAACCAGAACGATTCGTCTGGCCAGTTATCCGGGAACACCATCGGCAGGGTGTCGTCGAAAATGCCCGGGTTCGGCAGCAGGGTGCACATGTAGGCCGGTGGCGTGGCAGCCGCCACCCGCGAGCTCACGGCCCGGGACTGGCACAGTTCCATCGACAGCAGATTGTTGTCCTGATACCAGATCGGGAATTTCCCGGTGGCAAAGGTATAGGGGCCAGGGTCGACGGCAGCGAGTTGCGCGAAAGCACTGCCGGACAGCGAAAGAGTCAGTCCCAGGGCGTTGAGCGCCAGGCGTGGCCAATTGTTCATGATGCCTCCTGATGGGGATCTGGGCATGTGAGCGTTCATTGCACGATGACCACTTCTTCGGTGTCGCTGCCGCCATTGGAGGACGTCACGCGAACCTTGGCCGGCGGAATCGGTGAGAGGCCGGTGGACAGGCTTTTCACGGCGCCATCGCCGCTGAGCGCGCCGATGGCGGCCCCGGTGCCGGAGGTGGCGGTCAGCACCGGCGGCGATGTTTCATCGCTGGTGGAGGCCACCACGGTGATTTGCCCGGTGCTCAGGCTGTACTCGGCGCGTGAAATCACCACCAGGTCGGTCAGAGGTATCGGCAACGTGGTCGGTGTGCTGCTGGGGATGGCCAGGTGGTTGTCGGCGGTCACCTGCAGGGTGCTCGGCAACGTCGGGTCGGTGGAGGACTGGGCGTACCAACTGCCGGTGCTGTCAGCCTCGGTCAGGTTGAGCACCGGGTTGTTGCTGTCCAGGGTCACTTTGGCGGGCGGTGGCGGGGCCAGGACGAAAACGTCCTGATGGGCCACAGGCGCACTGCTGCCGGCCGTACGCGAGTAGGTGCTGCGCTGGGTGATCATCGGAGTCGGCCGGGTCACCGTCGACAACTTGCCGGAAATGGCCATCACGGTCGTGCGCAGATCCAGCCCGTTGGGACCTTCTATGCGGATGTAGTTGGTATTGAACGGGCTGCCGGTGAAGGCTTCCACCAGGTTTGGGTCGCCGACGAATTGCTCGGCGGAACCGGTGACCGGGTTGGTTTCGGTGTAGGGGCCATTGACGCTGCGCAGGAACGGCCCGACGTCACCCTTGAGCGCGCCGTCGTAGGTTTTCGGTGCGCCGATGCCGATGTCCCGGGTCATGTTGATCGCCCGGCGACCGGGGGTGTCGACGTTGAAGACTTCGACGCCGTAGGGGTGGGTGATGACGTAGGTGCCAGCGGTGGGCACGTCGACGCGAATGCGGATGCGGGCGAAGCTGATCTGGTCGCCTTCGACCGGGTCGCCACCGCTGAAGGCCGCTTCGACGGCACTGACATACGTCAGGTCGATACCGCGTGCGGCATCGACGATTGAGCCGTCGCCGGTGAACCAGAACGCTTCATCGGGGAAGTTGCTCGGGAAAACCACCGGTTTTGTGTCGTCGAAAATCCCGGGAGCCGGCAGCAGATTGCACATGTAGGTGGGGGCCCCCGGCGCGCTGGGGACCCGCGAACTGACGGCCTTGGACAGGCACAAGTCGAGCGTGCGGCCATGGGTGTCCTGGTACCAGGACGCGAAGGAGCCAATGGCCGGTAAATAGGGGCCGGGGTCGACGGCAAACAGTGCTGCCTGGGCAACGCCTTGGGCCAGAGCGGTGACGACCAGGGCAGTCGCGGTTTTGGACAGTAAAGGGTGCATGAGTATTCCCTCTATCAGAGTACCTGCCCCTTGGGGATGGGTCAGTTGGCAGGGCTTCGGCAACTTCCATACCAATCGTTGGAAATACCCCTGAGAGCCCCGCGATACAGGCGTTTGTGACGCAGGCGCAGAACCTGGCCCGATAAAGGGAACGGGCCTCTTTCCCCAACATTGGGGGCAGATGGGGATGGTGCGACAGTGGGGAAAGGGTGGGGGGGATGAGACCCAACTTTGGGCAAACTGCCAGCAGTGGGCTATAAACCCTCTAGGGTTTTTTCGGAAAAACGTCGATGACCATGCAGGCAAAAACGCTGGAGTCCGATAAGGGCGACATCCGCTTGAGCAGGCGCAAGCGGCCGTTCAATCTGCTGCGCTGGTTTTCGCTCATCAGCATGGCGGTGATCGGTACGGTGGCGGTGGCGCTCGGCTCGGTATCGACCAGATTCGTGATTACCGAAAGCGTGCAGCGCGATGCGTTATTGACCTCGCAGTTCCTGACCGCGATTGCCTCGGCCGAGGTGCGCCATGTGTCGATCCCCAACGTGCGGACCATGGGTGAATTGCTCGACCCGCGCAAAGACCGCGACTTTCCCGATGTCGACCCGATGGCCCGGGCCAACGCCCGTGGCGAATTCCTCGACCACATCTCACACTTGCCGGACGTGATCCTGGCCAACGTTTACGCCCCCGACCGCATGGTGATCTGGTCAACCAACCCTGCCTTGATGGGCACCACCATTCATGCCGATGAAGACCTGGACCGGGCCTTCGCCTCAATGACGCCGGTATCGGCCAGTTACCACGATGTGGACAAGAGCCGCATGGAACAGAAGTTCGTGACGCCACCGCAATACATCTTCATCGAGAACTACATTCCACTGTTCGATGCCGATGGCGACAAAGTCACCGCGATGGTCGAAATCTACAAGGAGCCCCAGGACCTGATCCAGCGCATGGCGCGCGGCCTGGTGCTGATCTGGCTGGCCACGGCCCTGGGCGGTGGGCTGATTTACCTGGGCCTGTACTGGATTGTGCGGCGGGCAGCGATTCTGCTGGCGCAGCAGCAAAAGCAATTGATCACCAACGAAACCTTTGTCGCCCTGGGCGAGATGTCATCGGCGGTCGCCCACAGTTTGCGCAACCCGCTGGCGACCATTCGCTCAAGCGCCGAACTGGCCCTGGAGTTCGACGGCGGGCCTGCGCACAAGAACATCAACGACATCATCGGTCAGGTCGATCGCATGTCGAAGTGGGTGCGCGAGTTGCTGCAATCCTTGCGACCGCTGAGCGACGAAGCCGAGCCGGTGAACCTGGTCGCGGTGTTGCTTGACAGCCTCGCGGCGTTTGAGCAGCAGATCGCCAGGGCCGGGATCAACGTCGTGTTCGAGCCTCAGGACACGCCCATGGTGTTGAGCCAAAAGGTGCAACTGACGCAGATCCTCAACAGTTTGCTGGCCAATGCCCTGGAGGCCATGGACGAAGGCGGAACGCTGACCATCAGCCTGAAGCCGATCGATGCCCGCCGCGTGTGCCTGGTGATGAGCGATACCGGCAAAGGCATGAACGCGGAGCAGCGTGCCATGGCGTTCCGGCCGTTCTTCAGCACCAAGCAGGGCGGGCTCGGAGTCGGGCTGCTGCTGGTCAAGCGAATCATGGAGCGTTTTGGCGGCACGGTGGCCCTGGACAGCCGTGAAGGCGAGGGCACGCGTGTCCGGTTGTCGTTCAAGTTGATTCCCTGAAAATGGGGGCGAAGTTTCCCCGCTAGCGGGTGCCATTCCCCAGTCGTTTTTTTCAGGTCATGGCACATTGATGTTGATAAGCCATTGTTTCAGCGTGTATTAATTCTTTCGTATAACGCTGTTACAAATTTGGCGAGCTATTTGCAAAACCCCCATCACCCCCTTCACGCATACGAGGCGGCTGGTGATGGACAGAAAAGCGCGGTATCCCTTCAAATGGTTTGGCCTGGCGCCCTTGAGCGTCATCCTCTCAATGACACTCAGCACAGGGACGCTGCGCGCTGCACCCATAGACGACGAGCGACAGCCGGAGCCGTCCGATCCTTCCGCTTACTACGATGAGCCGGCGGACGAGCCGGCCGCATTGAACGCCATCTTGACCATGCCGGAGGCCAACCAGGATTCCTTCGAGTTGCCTGACGGGGTCAAGGGAACACGCGATTCCACCCGGGTGGAAAACGTTCTGCCGCCCACCGTGCAGACCAGTTTCAACTACCCCACCAATGGCAAGCCGAGCCCGTTGTTTGGTGCGCAGCCGTTCACCCAGCAGTTGGTGCTGTTCGAAGAATTCGGCCCGGAAAAACTCGACCCCACCACGCCTGCGGCGCCATTGCCGTTTCCACCGGCAGCCATTGGCCCGTTGCCCCAGCAGGACCCCACCAATGCCGCCCGCAGTGCGCCACCCAGCAACGCACTGGATGCGTTCCTGCGTCAACCCGGGTTGACCCCGTTCCCCAGTCAGTACTCCAACGTGGTGGACCGCAATCCTTGGCAGGCGCAGATCGAATATTTCCTCAACCGCCGCATTGGTTCGTCGGCTGAAGGTCGTCCACCAGGAAAGGGCTGGTCGCATCAGCGCTGGAACGAGTTCTACCCGCAGATGGCCTACAAAACCGTGCAGACCGGTGCGCGGGTCAACAGCGGCTGGCGTGACAGTCATCAGATGCACGGCTATGCCGTCGGTGAGTTCGGCCCCGGTGGGCTCTACCATAACGTCGCCGGTGTACCGGCAACGGACGGCACCTCCAAGGGCGTCGATGCGCGTTTCCACCCGAGCATGCCGGTGCAGAATCACAATTCGGTGTGGACCTTCGACGGTACCTTGCCGCCCAAATTGTTGATGGTGCGTTACGGCCAACCGGTGTTGATGCGCCATTACAACGGTTTGCCCATCGACCCTTCGGCGAACATGGGGTTTGGCCTGCACACCATCAGCACCCACGAGCACAACGGTCACGCGCCGGCGGAAAGCGACGGCTATGCCAACGCGTTTTTCTTCCCCGGCCAGTATTACGACTACCGCTGGCCGATCCAGTTGGCCGGCTATGACAGCATCAACACCGATGCCCATGACCCACGCGCGGCCTTCCCTTGCGCGCCGGGCGAAACCCTGTGGACCAACGACGTCAATCCCAGCCGCAAGACCTGCGAGAACGGCACGATCAAAATTCGTGGCGACTGGCGCGAAACCATGAGCACCCACTGGTTCCACGACCACATGCTCGATTTCACCGCGCAGAACGTCTACAAGGGCAACGCGGCGATGATGAACTACTACAGTGCCCTGGACCGTGGCAATGAATCGGTGAAGGACGGCGTCAACCTGCGCTTTCCCAGCGGCAGCGCCTTGCCGTGGGGTAACCGCGACTACGACGTCAACCTGGTGTTTGCCGACAAGGCCTGGGACAAGAACGGTCAGCTGTGGTTCAACCCCTTCAACACCGACGGCTTCCTCGGTGACCAGGTGCTGGTCAACTGGCAATGGAAACCGACCCTGGACGTGCGTGCCCGCAGCTACCGCTTCCGCATGCTCAACGGTTCGGTATCGCGTTACTACAAGTTTGCACTCGTACGTGAAATCAAGGGCACCAGCGGTGAGTTCCAGGGGCCCAAGGGCTCGGGTGTGTCTTATGCTCGGGTGCCGTTCCACATGATTGCCAACGACGGCAACATCATGGAGCACAGCGTGCCCTTCGACGGCACCATGGACCTGGACGGCGACGGCGATAAACAGAACCACAACGCGATCCTGCCGACCCAGGGGATTGCCGAGCGCTTCGACATCATCGTCAATTTCGCGAAAAACGGCATCAAGCCAGGGGACAGGATTTTCTTCGTCAACCTGCTGGTGCACGAGGATGGCAAAGGCCCGAAAGAACCGGTCTCCCTGGCCGACGTGCTGTCCGAGAAATACCTGGCGGTGATCAAGCAAACCAGCAACGGACCGCAGTGGGACAGAGGCGATCCGGCGGTGGGCAAGGTGTTGCAGCTCAACGTCAAGCCCTACACCGGTCAGGACCTGGCCATGGACCCGGCGCTGTATGAACCGGCCAAACCGGGCAAGGCTGAAGGCCTGGTGATGATCCCGCTGAAGATCCACCGCGACAACGCGGCCGACAAGGCGCTGCTGGCCAAGGCCCGTCACCGCACCTTTGTCTTCGGTCGTTCCGACGGCACCGACGAAGCCCCGTGGACGGTCAAGACCGATGGCGGCTTCGGCTTCCACATGGACCCTCGTCGCCTGAACGCGGCGACCCAGTTGGCCAGCTGGCCCACTGATGCCGGGACGACCGGTTTCGGCACCCTGGAAGTGTGGAACATCAAGGCCGGTGGTACCGGCTGGAGCCACCCGGTGCATGTGCACTTCGAGGAGGGGATCATCCTCAGTCGCGGCGGCAAGGCACCACCGGAATGGGAAAAATGGGCACGCAAGGACGTTTACCGCATCGGTTCGGAGAAGGATGGCCTGGACAATGTGGAAATGGCGATCAACTTCCGCGAATTCGCCGGGACCTACATGGAGCACTGTCACAACACCCAGCATGAAGACAACTCGATGCTGCTGCGTTGGGACATTGAGAAGCCCGGGCAATTCCAGTTGATGCCGACACCGCTGCCCAGCTGGGATGGCGTGCGCTATGTAAACTCGGCGGCGCTGCCAACCTTCCGCACTGGCGACGGCATGGGCCCACAAGTGCTGGTCAAGTAATGAACCGGGAGGGTGTCGACATGAAGTGGCAAACACCACGCTCACGAGACTGGGGCATGCACCTGGTGCTGGTATTGGCGACCTGCGTGCTGGCCAGCCAGTTGCTGGTCGCCGGCCAGTCACCGTCGACACCTGCACCTGCATCGACAGCCGCTGATACCGCGGTCGCCGACTCCGCCACCCCGTGGGGTGGCGACTATTTCCCCAACACCTTGCTGACCGATCAGGACGGTCGGCAGGTGCATTTTTTCGACGACCTGATCAAGGGCAAAGTGGTGGTGATCAACTTCATCTTCACGTCCTGCAGCGACTCCTGCCCGCTGGAAACCGCGCGCCTGCGCCAGGTGCAGAAACTGCTCGGTGATCGGGTCGGCAAGGACGTGTTTTTCTACTCCATCAGCATCGATCCACTGAGCGATACACCGGCCGTGCTCAAGGCTTATGCGCAACGCTTCCAGGTCGGGCCGGGCTGGCAGTTCCTCACCGGGGAATTCGCCGATGTCACCGAGCTGCGGAAAAAACTCGGGCTGTTCATTGAAGGTGTCGACAACGGGCGCAGCAAGGATCACAACCTGAGCCTGATTGTCGGCAACCAGCACACCGGGCGCTGGATGAAAGCGTCGCCGTTCGAAAATCCGTGGATTCTGGCCGACCAGTTGGCCAACACCTTGCAGAACTGGAAGCAACCGAGCATTGAGCAGAGCTACGCCGACGCTCCGCCAATCCGGCCGCCGAGTAACGGCGAAGAGCTGTTTCGCACCCGCTGCGCGTCGTGCCACAGCCTCGGCCCGCAGGACGGGCAGGGCATCGGCATGCGCAGCATCGGCCCGGACCTGATTGGCGTGACCCGTCAGCGCAATCCGGTCTGGCTCAACCGCTGGATTCGTGAGCCGGACCGCATGCTGGCGGAAAAAGACCCGATTGCCATGGCGCTGTTCGAGCGTTTCGACAAGATCCCGATGCCCAACCTGCGCATGGACGAGCATTCAGCGCAGTCGATCATCGAATTCCTCGAGGAAGAAACCGAGCGTCAGCATCCGGTCGCGACATCGTTGGCCAGCAGCACAGAGGCACCGGAACATCATCAGGCGATCGCGGTGCCCGGCAAGGCCCTCGATAAAACCCGGGCGCAGTAGTGGCTAAATAATTTCAATGGGCAGTCAATCCCGGTCAATGCCACCTACACTGATCCGGGACATGGCTAAGAAGGCTTGTTTCAAGTCTCCAGGACGGTTCCATGCAGAGACCAGAACAACAAAAAATACCTGCGCCGGATGCGCCGGCAGCAGAAGGCAAGGGCTGGCGTCCGCCATTCAATCTGGTGCGCTGGTTTTCCCTGGCGAGTTTTTTCATCATCGCCGCCGTGGCCCTGGGGCTGGGTTACATTTCCACGCGCTTCGTGGTGGAAGAGAGCATTGAGCGCGACTCGCTGCTCACCGCCCAATTCATCCAGGCCATTGGCGATGCGGAAATTCGCCATGCCGGAATAACCACGACCAGGACCATGGGCGAAATGCTCGACCCGCGCCTGGACAACGCCTATCCCGATGTCAATCCGGGTTCCCGTGCCGCTGCCCGCATAGAGTTTCTCGACCATGTCGAGCACCTGCCGGACTCGTTGTTGGCGGTGGTGTATGCGCTGGATCGCACGGTGGTCTGGTCGACCAACCCGGAGATGATCGGCATGCGCATCGAAGGCGACGATGAGCTGGACGAGTCCTTCGAAATGAAAGAGACGGTGTCCACCAGCTACCACGAAATCGATGAAGAGCGTCCCGAGCAAAAACTGTTGCGCGAGCCTGAGTATTTGTTCGTCGAGAACTACATCCCGATGTTCAACGCCGACAAAAGCAAAGTGATTGCCATGGTGGAAATCTACAAGGAGCCGGCCGACCTGGTGGCGCGTATCCAGCGCGGATTCAAGGCGATCTGGCTGGCGACCCTGCTCGGTGGCGCGGCCATCTACCTGGGGCTGTTCTGGATCGTGCGGCGGGCGGCCACGCTGCTGCAGAGCCAGCAGAAACAACTGATCGCCAACGAGACGTTCGTGGCCCTGGGGGAAATGTCCTCGGCGGTGGCCCACAGCCTGCGCAACCCGCTGGCGAACATCCGCTCCAGCGCCGAACTGGCCCAGGAGATCGCCAGCCAGTCCGCACAGAAGAACATCGGCGACATCATCAGTCAGGTCGATCGCATGTCGCGCTGGGTCCGTGAATTGCTGGTGTCGTTGCGCCCGGTGAATGACGACGATGAAAACGTCGATCTGGTGCTGGCCGTCGACGATGCCCTGAGCGCCTTCGACCCCTTGATCAAACGTTCGAACGTCGAAGTGCGCTTCACGCCCAAGAGTGTTCCGCCGGTCGTCAGCCAACAGGTGCTGCTGACGCAAATTCTCAATAGCCTGTTCGCCAATGCCCTGGAGGCCATGCCCAAGGGTGGCGTGTTGAGCGTCGATATCGAATCGACGACGCCCGAGCAGGTGAGCCTGATTATCAATGACACCGGTAAGGGCATGACCCGGCAACAACTGCACTCGGTCTTCAAGCCGTTCTTCACCACCAAGCAAGGCGGGTTGGGCGTAGGCCTGGCCCTGGTCAAAAGAATAATGGAGCGTTTCGAAGGTTCGGTCGAACTGACCAGCCAGGAGCAGGAAGGAACTCGCGTCAGTCTCAACTTTAAAGTGGCAACGGGAGGGGAATATGGAACACAGCATATTGCTGGTCGAGGATGATGAACTCCTCGCCGAGAATATTCAGACCTACCTGGAGCGCAAGGACTTCGAGGTGACAGTCTGTCACTCGGCGGAAGACGCACTGGAGCAATTGGGGACCTTCGTTCCTGACGTCGTGCTCACCGACAACTCCTTGCCAGGCATGAGTGGTCACGACCTGATCCAGAAGTTGCGCATCAGCGCACCGGACCTGAAAGTGATCATGATGACCGGCTACGGCAACGTCGAAGATGCCGTGGTGGCGATGAAAGAAGGCGCCTTCCATTACGTGACCAAACCGGTGGCCTTGCCAGAGCTCAAGCTGTTGCTGGACAAGGCCCTGGCCACCGATCGGATGGAGCGCACGCTGTCGTTCTACCAGGAACGCGAAGCCCAGAAATCCGGGGTGCAGGCATTGATCGGTGAATCGGCACCGATGCTTTACCTCAAGGGCACCATCAACCAGTTGCTCGACGCCGAACGCCGCATGGCCAACTCCGATCTGCCACCGGTGTTGGTGGAAGGCGAAACCGGTACCGGTAAGGAGCTGGTGGCCCGCGCCCTGCATTTCGATGGTCCGCGCGCCAAGGGGCCGTTCATTGAGTTCAACTGCGCCTCGATTCCATCCAACCTGGTGGAGTCGGAGCTGTTCGGTCACGAGAAGGGCGCGTTCACCGACGCCAAGGACCGTCGCCTCGGTCTGGTCGAAGCGGCCGATGGCGGCACACTGTTTCTCGACGAAATCGGTGAAATGGACCTGCTGCTGCAGGCCAAATTGCTGAAGCTGCTGGAGGACCGGACGATTCGCCGGGTCGGTTCGGTCAAGGAGCGCAAAGTCGATCTGCGGGTGATCAGCGCCACCAACTGCAACCTTGAACAAATGGTCCAGCAGGGCAAGTTCCGCCGCGATCTGTTCTTCCGGTTGCGCATCATTTCGATCAAGGTGCCGCGCCTGTATGCCAGGGGTGAAGACATCCTGCTGCTGGCCCGGCACTTCCTGGCCACCCACGGCAAACGCTACGGCAAGCCGAACCTGCACTTCAGCGACCAGGCCGAAGAGTTGCTGCTCAACTACAGCTGGCCCGGCAACGTGCGCGAGCTGCGCAATATGCTCGAGCAAACCGTATTGCTGGCGCAGCACGACACCATCGCGGCCCATCAGCTCAACGTCTGCCTGAGCCTGGTGGATGAGCCGCCGATGTTCCAGCACGAGATGCCCCCCAGCGAGCCGCGTCCTTCCTACAACGGCAGCGAGTCGATGAACCTGCCGGAAGTCGAGCGCGACATGGTGCGCAAGATGCTCGACAAGACCGACTGGAACGTCACCAAATCCGCACGCCTGCTGGGCCTGAGCCGCGACATGCTGCGCTACCGGATCGAAAAGCTCGGCCTCGCTCGCCCGGACAAACGCCAGTGGTAACGAGCCGCTTCAAGCGGGAGCGGCCCTTTACAGGGCCGGGTCCGGTGCGCTGCGACAGGACTGCATGCACGAGGGATCGAGGACTTCCTGGTTCACGTAGACACCGCGCTCCGGGTCGTAGGAGCGGATGAACACGCGAACGGTGGTGTCCGCTACCGTCGGCAGGCGGGAGTCGGAGAACACATGCTCGCTTGAAATCGGGATGAATTCGGCGGGCGCCGTCGGGATGTATGAGCCTGGCGGCACGGTGTTGATGGAAGGCGGCGAGGGATGGGCGAAGGGTTGGTCTGACCCGTAATAATGGAACTCGGTGTTCGATTGATCGGTTTGCATCAGGCTGTCGTCCGCCTGTACACCCGTGGCGGCAGTCAGGCACAGGGCAAGCAACAGTGTCTGTTCGGTTTTGTTCATGGCAACACCTGCGAAATCGGTTTTCGCGCATTTCCCCAAGGCCATTAACTATAGCGTTCCCGTGGCCAGGCGTCGGTGTGGCCTGGCTTACAAGATCACTACAACCTCCGGATGGGGTGATTGCCAGGCATGAACTAGAATCGGCGCGGTCAATCAAGACCCGATTCTGGAGCGTGCAATGGAAATGCCGACAAAAGATACAGCCATCGCCAGCAACCGCGATGCCTGGAATGACTCCGCCCGCCACCACAAGGACAGCGCCGAATGGCAGGTGCTGTTGAGCGCGGTGACTCGCAGCGATTTCTCTTGCCTGGACGACACCCTGACCGGGTTGCTCACGCAGGTCGGGGTCGACGGCAAGGAGGTGGTGCAACTGGGCTGCAACAATGGTCGTGAAAGCCTGTCGCTGTATGCCCTGGGGGCCAGGCATGTGGTCGGCGTCGATCAGTCGGCGGCGTTTCTCGATCAGGCGCGGGAACTGGCCTCTCGCTCACCCCGTGATCCGGAATTCATCGAGGCCGACATTCACCACTTGCCGCTTCAGTTGCAGGGTCGCTTCGACCTGGCGCTGATCACCATCGGCGTATTGAACTGGATGCCGGACATCGGCGAGTTTTTCCGCCACGTGGCGCAGACGCTGAAGCCGGGCGGCGCGCTGGTGGTGTACGAAACCCACCCGTTCCTGGAAATGTTCGACCCCGAGGCCGCCGAGCCTTTCGGACTGGCCAGCTCCTACTTTCGCGCCGAGCCTTTTGTCCAGAACCAACCGATCGTCTACGAAGGCAAAGTCGAGCAACCGGCCGCCGCGTCCTACTGGTTCGTCCATACCCTGGGCGCCATCTTCACCGGGGCCATCTCCGCCGGATTGCAGATCAGCCACTTCAAGGAGTACCCGCATTCCAACCGCGAGGAGCTCTATGATCGCTACCAGAAGCAAGCGGCGCAGTTGCCGTTGTGTTTTACCTTGGTGGCGGTGAAGTGCTGAGTAGGTGTTGCGCTGACTGACGCCATCGCGAGTGAGGCCTCAGAAGTTTTCGCCCCGATCAACCTTCCCCAGCCACGCCATAGGCCACCCTCGGCACCCCTGGCAGGTGCTGCTCCAGCAGTTCACTCAACGACTCGCCCTGCTCCAGACAAGCATCGCCAAAGTCGGCACCCAGTTGACTGGGGTGGGCGACGATTTCCAGTAGACCGTCGTCCGGTGGTGGGGCGTTGCGCAGGTCCTGCGGGGTGCCCACGTAGTCGGCGGTGGCGCCGGCCAGGCGGCTCAAGCGGTGATTGAGCAAGTGCTTGAACATGCGTTTGGGCAGGCTTTGCGTGTGTCCCAGGTTACGCGCCAGGCGCAGGGGAACGCCTTGGTCGGCGGCGAAACGCGCGACGATTTCGCCGATCGGCCAGATGGTGTGCACGTTCTGATGGGAGTCCAGATGGCTGGGCCTGACACCATGGTCCAGGCAGCGTTGCCACTGCGCTTCGAGTTCTTCGTGTACGGCGCGGCGATCCTGATGGCCGAGCCACAGACGGGCGCGGGACAGGTTGAGGTCGAACAGGCCGGCGCTGTCGCAGAAGGTCCGGCGCGTCAGAATGCGCCGGCTCAACGGGCGGCCGGAGGTGAGGTTGAAGTGCAGGCCCACGCGTCCTTCCAGCAACGGATGCCGGGCCAGTGAACACGCCGCTTCGAAGGCCGGCATATTGGCCATGGCGGTGGCGGAACTGATGACCCCGGCCTGGAAGGCGCCCAGGATCACCGCGTTGTCGCAGGCACTGAGGCCGAAATCGTCAGCGTTGACGATGACTTGGCGAGGCATGTTCGTCCTCCATGGGGGGTAGGTGGATGCAAGGGCTCAGAAATCAATCCAAGGGGTATAGACCAGACTCCCGCATCCATGACAGCCAAATGTCAGATCAACATCTCCCGCTTTTGCGGCCAATTGCCATCAAGCGCTTGCCGCTGCTGGATCTGCAACAGGCAGGAAGGGCCGGGAAGGCTTTGGGCAAATCGATAAACGGTCGTGAGTCTTTGAATTCGCGGCAGGCGCTACCGTCTTTTGAACACGGCTCGAAGGTCGTTCGGTAGCCGACAAAAAACATTGAGTCCCGCTATTCTTGGCCCACGCTCCTCCAACAGGTTCTTCCATGCTTGAAGTCCGCGGTGTCTTCAAAAGCTACGCCACGCCCCAAGGGCCATTGCCGGTGTTGCAAGGGGTCGACTTGACGCTGAAACCCGGCAGCAGCCTGGCGTTGATGGGCGAGTCGGGCAGTGGCAAGAGCACCTTGCTGCACTTGATCGCCGGTCTGGACAAGGTGGATCGCGGCAGCATCCGCCAGGGCGAGCATCGCCTGGAGCAGATGAACGAAAGCCAACTGGCGAACTGGCGGCGCACCGAGATCGGTTTGGTGTTCCAGCAGTTCAACCTGATCGGCAGCCTGCGGGTGGAGGACAATCTGGCATTCCAGGCGCGGCTGGCGGGGCGGCATGATCGGCGTTGGCAGGCGCATCTGGTGCAGCGCCTGGGGTTGAGCGAGTTGCTGCGGCGCTATCCGGAGCAGTTGTCCGGAGGGCAGCAGCAACGGGTGGCGTTGGGGCGTGCCCTGGCGTCGCGGCCGCCGTTGCTGTTGGCCGACGAACCCACCGGCAGCCTCGATGAAGCCACCAGCGATGACGTGCTCCAGCTGTTGCTGGAACTGCTCGATGACAGTCCGACGACCCTGCTGATGGTCACCCACAGCCCCCATGTTGCGGCGCGGCTGGCCGACAAAGTGGTGCTGCACGGCGGACGTCTGGCCGGTGTGGGCGAGCGCTGAGATGGGCATTTTTGGCGAGACCCTGCGCGCGTTGCTCAGCCATTGGCGGCTGCATCCGGTGCAGTTTTTCAGTGTGCTGACCGGGTTGTGGCTGGCCACCAGTCTGCTGACTGGCGTGCAGGCGCTCAACAGCCAGGCGCGGGACAGCTACGCCCGCGCCAGCCAGTTGATCGGCGGTGAGCCTCAGGCCAGTCTCAGTGCGCCGGGGGGCGGGACCTTCTCACAGCAGTTGTTTGTCGACCTGCGCCGCGCGGGTTGGCCGGTGTCGCCGGTGTTACAGGGCCGGCTGATGCTTCAGGGTCATGAGGACCAACGCTTGCAACTGATGGGCATCGAGCCGGTGTCATTGCCGGCCGGTGCGGCGGTGGCCGGGCAGGCCCTGGCCATCGAGCAGGTGGTCGGGTTTTTCACGGCGCCCGGCAGCACCTGGATTGCGCCGCAGACAATGCAGTTCCTGGGGTTGAGCGAAGGGGCGCGCCCCCTCGCGGCAAATGGTCAGATGCTGCCGCCCTTGCACGCGCAAAGCGACATGGCCCCTGGGGTGTTGCTGGTGGACATCGGTTTCGCCCAGGCGATTCTCGGATTGCCGGATCAGTTGTCGCGTCTGCTGCTGCCCAAGGGCTTCACCGCGACATTACCGGATGCGCTCAAGGGGCAACTTCAGCTCAAGACCGCGGGCGAAGAAAACAATCTGGCGCGCCTGACCGAAAGCTTTCACCTGAACCTCGACGCCTTGGGTTTTTTGTCATTCGTGGTCGGCCTGTTCATTGTGCATGCCGCCATAGGCCTGGCGCTGGAACAACGTCGAGGTTTGCTCAGAACCCTGCGCGCCTGCGGGGTCAGTGCACGGATGCTGATCACCTGCCTGGCCGTCGAACTGGGTGTGCTGGCGCTGATGGGCGGGGTGGCCGGCGTGGTCAGCGGCTATTGGCTGGCCGGCGTATTGCTCCCGGACGTCGCCGCCAGCCTGCGCGGGTTGTATGGCGCGGAAGTGGCGGGGCAACTGAGCCTCAGTCCGCTGTGGTGGCTCAGTGGGATCGGTCTGAGCCTGCTGGGCGCCTTGCTTGCCGGAGCCAACAGTTTGTGGCGGGCGGCACGCTTGCCATTGCTGGCGCTGGCCGATCCGCAGGCCTGGCATCAGGCCCATGCGCGCTGGCTGCGACGCCAGGGGTGGGTGGCGACCCTGGCCTTGGCTATCGCATGGCTGGCCTTGCTGCGCGGTGACAGCCTGGCCAGCGGTTTTGTACTGATGGCCACGCTGTTGCTGGGGGCCGCGCTGGCGTTGCCGGTGCTGCTCAATACCTTGCTCAATGGTTTGCTCAGAGGCAGTCGATCCGTGCTCGGCCAATGGTTCCTGGCCGATTGCCGGCAGCAATTGCCCGCGCTGAGTCTGGCGCTGATGGCGTTGCTCCTGGCGCTGGCGGCAAACATCGGTGCCGGCAGCATGACCGCCGGTTTTCGCCAGACCTTTAGCGACTGGCTCGAGCAACGGCTGACCGCCGAGCTGTACCTCAATCCGCAAAACCCGGCCCAGGCCCGGGAACTGCACGCCTGGCTCAAGCAACAGCCGCAGCTCACGGCGGTGTTGCCGAACTGGCAAGTCGCAATCCAGTTGCAAGGCTGGCCGGTGGATGTCTTTGGCGTGATCGATCACCCGACTTACCGCGAGCATTGGCCACTGCTCGAAGCCTTGGGCGACAAACCCTGGGATCGCCTGGCCAGGGACGACGCGATGATGCTCAGCGAACAACTGGCACGACGCTTGAAAGTGCAACTGGGCGATCACCTGACGATTCCCACGCCCAATGGCGACTGGTCGCCGCGTATCGTCGGGATCTACGCCGACTATGGCAATCCGAAGGGGCATGTGCTGGTCAACGTCAATCACTTGCTGCGCGGCTGGCCGCAATTGACGCCGAACCGTTTCAACCTGCGCATCGAGCCGGCATTGATCACGCCGTTCGTCACGGCGCTGCAAGCGCGTTTCGCCCTGGATGACAGCCGCATCGTCGATCAGGCCCGGCTCAAGGGCTGGTCCACGCAAGTCTTCGAACGCACCTTCGCCGCCACCGCCGCGCTCAACAGCCTGACCCTGTGCGTAGCGGGCGTGGCGCTGTTCATCAGTCTGCTGACCCAAAGCCAAAGTCGCCTCGGGCAACTGGCGCCGCTGTGGGCGCTGGGCGTGACGCGCCGGCAACTGATGCTGCTCAACCTCGGGCAAACCTGGTTGCTGGCATTGCTGACGCTGGTGCTGGCGTTGCCGCTGGGCATTGCCCTGGCGTGGTGCCTGGACACGGTGATCAACGTCCAGGCCTTCGGTTGGCGCCTGCCATTGCGGGTGTTCCCGCTGCAATTGCTGCAACTGATGGGGCTGGCGGTGCTGGCGACCTTGCTGGCCTCGGCATGGCCGCTGTATTCGCTGTATCGCACGCAACCGGCGGACCTGCTGAGGACCTTTGCCCATGAGGATTAGGCTGGGTGTATTGATAATTGCCGCCTTGCTCGCCGGTTGTGATCAATCGGCGCCGGTGGACAAAGGCTTTGCCGGGCTCGGCAATCAAGCGGCCGCATTCACCCCGGTGGTGCCGGGTCGCGTGTTCAGTTTTCCGGCAGATCATGGCCCGCACGATGGCTTTCGCATCGAGTGGTGGTACGTCACCGCCAACCTCAAGGACGCGCAGGGCCGTGAGTTCGGCGTGCAATGGACGCTGTTTCGCAGCGCCTTGCAAGCCACGCCCGAGCTGTCTGGCTGGGCTAATCGGACCTTGTGGCTCGGTCACGCGGCGGTGACCTCGGCGGGGGTACATCACGCCGCCGAGCGTTACGCCCGTGGCGGTGTGGGCCAGGCCGGAGTGAACCTGACGCCATTCGATGCGTGGATCGACGACTGGCGTTTCAGCAGTCAGGCAACGGTGGCCGACCCGCTGGCCGATCTGCAACTCAGCGCCCGCGACAAGGGGTTCAGCTATCAATTGCACCTGACCTCCAATCGGCCCCTGGTGCTTCAAGGCGACCAGGGTTTCAGTCAGAAGTCCGAACAGGGCCAGGCGTCGTACTACTACAGCCAGCCGTTTTTCCAGGCCAGCGGCACCCTGGAAATCGACGGCGAGACGCATCAGGTCAGCGGTCCCGCGTGGCTGGACCGTGAATGGAGCAGCCAGCCCCTGACCGCCAACCAGACGGGGTGGGACTGGTTTTCCCTGCACCTGGACAGCGGCGAACAGGTGATGCTCTATCGCATGCGGCAAAAGGACGGCGCCCCTTACCTGACCGGTACGTGGATCGACGCCCAGGGGCAGGCGCAGTTGTTGAAGGCCGACGACATCCGCCTTGCTCCCCAGGACACCGCCAGGGTGGCCGGGCGCAAGATGCCGGTCAGCTGGTCGATCCAGATCCCCGGCAAACACCTCGACATCGTCATCAGCGCACTCAATCCCGGCGCCTGGATGGATTTGCGCATTCCGTATTGGGAAGGGCCGGTACGCCTGAGCGGCAGCCATGGCGGGCAGGGCTATCTGGAAATGACCGGCTATTGAGGGCGATGCTGCTCAGATAAGAGATAGAGCGAGCAATCAATAACCTGTGGCGAGGGAGCTTGCTCCCGCTGGACTGCGCAGCAGTCCCTTTTTTGGGGGCGCTTTGCGCCCCAACGCGAGCAAGCTCGCTCGCCACAGATGCAGTGTTCGTCCTTGACTGAACAGCATTGGGCTATTGAGGGGGAACTCTCGACAGCGCGCTATCCTCCCAAGTCAATAAGCCCTTTCACAGGAGCCTGCCATGCGCGAAGACCTGACACCGCCCGACCTTGAAACGTGGCAGCGCCTGTTCGAAGACGAGGGCTACTGGCAACAATCCCCCGATGCCCACTACATGGAACTGCAGCGCCTGGCCGACGACCTGTTGGGGCAGGGCGCCATTGACCTGGAACAATGGCAGGACCTCAAGGCCAGGGCTGAGCAATCCCATAAGGACTCCCCGGCCGTGAACGTGGCCCGGGAAGTCGACGATCCCGAAACCTGAGGACAATTCCGTGAAACCCTGCGCCCTGCGGCCCCACCCCGGCACCAGGGCCGGGGCAATGGAAGCGCCAGCAGCGAATCGATGTCGCAAGAAACCGCCAGCAGTCCCTGATCAGCGTCTATGCTCATCGGCACGGTCGGCGCTTGATCGAGGTTGAGCGCCTTTCGCTGCCATTCTTCACAGGGAAAGTACCGCTATGAAACGTCACACTCGCAAGCTCTCCACATTGACCCAGGCGATCAGCCTGGCGGCTGTGTTGTCGACGGCCAGCTTCTGCGCTTTCGCTGCGGACATTCCGTTGGCGGAGTCCGTGATTTCCGATCATGTCACCACCAAAGTCGTGTCGGTCGACGTGCCCAACCGTCAGGTGGTGCTGGAAGGCCCTGAAGGTCATCAGGTGTCGTTGCAACTCACTGAAAAGGCCAAGAACCTGGACAAGCTGAAGGTCGGTGACAAGGTCAAGGTTGATGTTCTGCACTCGGTCGCGGTCTCTCTGGACACCAGCGTCGATAAAGGCCTGCCGGGCACTACCGAATACACCGGAGAGACGCGCAATGCACCGGGCTCGGCCAAGCCAGGTGGAGAAGCCTACCGGCAGGTGAAGGTGGAGTTGCAGATCACTGATATCGATCTCAAGCACCATCGCGTCACCTTCAAAAACCCGGCCGGCCAGTCGAAAACGGTCGATGTGCAACGGCCTGAAGTTCAGGCCAAGCTCAAGGACCTGAAAAAAGGCCAGAGTGTGGTGGTGACTTATACCGATCTATTAAAAGTGACCACTCTGAAATAGATGGATAGTTGGTTTTACAGGGCGATTGTTCTTGTATAAGCGTTTGTACAAGAACAATCAGTTGTTAATGGACGAACTGGTGAGTTTGGTTTTTTTGTTCGAATCAACTATCCGTTGATATGTCAGTAACAGGTGTAACTGCAAATTTCATGTTGTAAACGCGGTTTTTCTCAACGACATCAATTAAAATGCTTCTCGTTCGCCCAGTGCCGAGGCTCTTTACCAGTGCAAGGATTGCCGAGGCCATTGCACTGGGCGAACAACTTTCTCCAGTCATTCCAGCCTGTTTTTCACCTCCTCAAAAGAATCCAAGTCGATCAGCCGCGCGGATCGATATTGATGTCGCCTGCGCAGACTTTCCCATGAGGGATGAACGTCACTCATCGAAAGTTGAAGTTCGGATATTCCGTCAGCCCCCATCATGTTGGGGGCACTGAAATGCAGCTCTGCAAAATGTACAAAGTGCAGGCGTTCACCCCCGGATACCGATCAACACGGTCCCTTACTTTGAGTTCGGCCATGGACAGGCGAATTCGCTTGTCGCGCACTATGCTAGAGGGCCGGCAAGTCGAACGATCAGTGCCGCGCGAAGGTCATACGGCAGGACCCTGCGCCACGTTGTGCGCACCATGGCTAAAGCCACCACTGCAGTCCCGAGATGGAGTGAAGACGACATGAAAATCCTGATGGTTTTAACGTCCCACGATCAATTGGGTAACACCGGCAAGAAAACCGGGTTCTGGCTGGAAGAATTCGCCGCCCCGTATTTCGCCTTCAAGGACGCGGGGGCTCAGTTGACCCTGGCTTCGCCCAAGGGCGGGCAGCCACCGCTGGACCCGAAGAGCGATGAGCCCGATGCGCAAACCGAAGCCACCGAACGCTTTCGCAAGGACGCCGCAGCACAATCGGCGTTGGCATCGACAGTCGTCCTCAGTTCGGTGAAGGCCGACGATTACGACGCCATCTTCTACCCCGGCGGCCATGGGCCGTTGTGGGACCTGGCCGAAGACAAGCATTCAATCGCGTTGATCGAAGCCTTTTACAAGGCAGGCAAACCGGTCGCGGCTGTGTGTCATGCACCGGGTGTCTTGCGCCATGCCAAAGGCGCCGATGGCCAGCCACTGGTCAAAGGCAAGAAGGTGACGGGGTTTACCAACAGCGAAGAAGAAGCGGTGCAACTGACCCACGTCGTGCCGTTTCTGGTGGAGGACGAACTCAAGGCCAAGGGCGGGATTTATTCAAAGGGACCTGACTGGGCCAGCTATGTGCTGACCGATGGTCTGTTGCTGACCGGGCAGAATCCGACGTCTTCGCAAGCGGCTGCCGAAGCCTTGTTGGCAAAATTGAAGTAGATACTGCTTTTGTCGGAGCACGGCTTGCCAGTGATGGCGCAGGCGAAATCGCTATCGCTGGCAAGCCAGGCTCCCACAGTCCCGTGTGTTAGAGAGTGCTCAACACGGCGAAACACTGCTCGATCGAGCGCCGCTGCGTCTCGGCGTACAACCCCAGCTCATCAATCGTCGGACGGCCCAGGGCCTGCTCGAACGCTTGCTGGTTGGAATGCACCCCGTAGTGGGTTTGCGCCGCATCACCCAGGTTTGACTGAAATATCCCCGCCGCACTGACCGGTAGGAAATCTTCGTACACCAAGGGTTCAACCTGCAGATAGCCACCGCTGACCAGATCTTCCAGCGTCAAGGTGTTCAGCCCCTTCGCGGCCAGGCCTTTTTCCGTCACGAAATAGCGAAAGTACGCCAGGTCCTGTTGGCGCATGCCTTCGTACGTGTCGGGAAACTCACTGAAATGCTGCACCATCAGCGCGTTGTAGCGAGCGGCGTTGGCTTCGTTGGGGAAATCCTTGAGCTCATCGCGCGCCGCATTGAGCAAGCGGTCGTACAGCGCCCGTCCTTTGGGCGTGAGGGCCGCGCCGCGTTGTTCGATTTCACCGAAACGGGCGCTGTGGCTGCCCCGGGCCTCGGCCTGGTCAGTGAACGCGATCGGCTCGTCGAGTGCCTTGAAACTGGTTTGGCGCAACAGGATCGGGCACTGACGGCGGGGCGGGCCTTCGATCACGGCTTTGGGGGTGATGCCATGCGCCGGCATTTGCGCCTGGACGATATCGATGTCGAGGGTGCGCGGTGTCAGGTGATTGATGTGCGGGCCCTTGAAGGCCACCACATCGGCAATCAGGCGATGCTGGGCGCTGAGCTGACGGTACTGCTCGGCAGTGACGGTGGCGCTGTGGTGCCAGCGGAAGGTTTCCAGCGCCTGTTCGACGAAGTCCCGGGCTTGCGGTTCGGTGAGGCCGCCCTGGCTTTCGGCTTGATCGATAAGGGCGAGGGCGGTGGGGGTGAAGATCGAGCGTTTGTCGAGCGTCGATTGGGCGAATGCCCGCAGCTGCGGATCTTCGATCAACTCCAGGCGCAACAGCGAAGTGAATACCCGGAACGGGCTGACTTGCAGCGCCTCTTCATGCACGGCACGAAACGCGGTGGAATGCACTGGCACCCCGGCCGGCGTCAGGTCGTAATAACCCACCGGTTGCATGCCCATGACCGCGAACAGACGGGCGAGGGTCGCCAGTTCTGCCGCCGTCCCGACACGGATCGCGCCGTGGCGCTCCAGGTCCAGGCGCTCGATTTCGCCGGTGCTTTGCAACTGCCGGGCCACTTGTGGATCGCTGTCCAGCACATGACGGTTGGTCTGCTCCACCAGTTCCATCAGCGCGCCGTACAGCGGCACCTCTTCGCGGTACATGTCGGACATCGCTTTGGAGAAGCGTTGGCGGATCAGGTCGGGGCTGACGAAGTTCGGGTGATTCATGAACACAATTCCTGGCGCGGTGACGTTGAGCAAAAGATCGCAGCCTTCAGCGTCGCCGACAAACGAAGTTTCTGACGAACTTCATTCTGCAAAGGACTGCATCCTCAGTGCAGTCGTTGATCCTGAGGGCTTTCCGAGCGCAGGGATGCCAAAAACTCCCGATACAGGCGCGCCGAACCGGAGGGCGCTTCGACCATCGGCATATGGCCGATGCCTTCCCAGACTTCCACCCGCAGATTGGCCAGGCCTTTGCTCCAGATGGCCACGCTGCTGACATCGATCAAGCGATCCTTGCGTCCCCACAGCAACAGCGCGGGTGCTTGAATGGCTGGAAGCTTGGGCTCCATCGGTGGGCTGGCGCGAAAGTCGCGGAAGATTTCTTCCAGTTCGTCGCGTGCCTGTTCGTAGCGATGGGCCATGGCGTCCAGCACCACCCGCGGCACCCAGGGTGGAGCGGCCATGGTCATGCCATAGAAGTATTTGAATTCTTCCCGGGAGTTGATCAGGAACGGGTTGTGGCCCTTGGCCAAGTGCCGTTCCAGGTCACTGGGTTCGGGGGCGGTGACGCCCGCCGGGTCGAACAGGGCGACCGAGGCAATGCGGTCCGGATAGGTGGCCGCCAACCATGCCGCAATGTAGCCGCCCATCGAGTTGCCGATCACATGGACCTTGTCGACCCCACAGACATCGAGCAGCTGGATCATGCGCTTGGCCTGCAGCGGGATGTCATAGCCGCCGCCTTCCTTGAAGCCGGTTTCGCCATGGCCGGCGATGTCGGGAATGATCACCCGGTAGCTGCCGACAAAATGCCGGGCAAAGCGCAGCCAGAGATTCTTGTCGGCACTGAAGCCGTGCAGCATCAAGACGTTGCTGGACGCCTCATAAGGGCCGCCTTGCCAGGTCGAGACGGTCATTTCGGATATGGGCACGACGATCTTGTGCAACTTGTACAGCTTGGCCTCGGTGGCCACGCTCAAGTCATAAAGCCAATAGCCGATGGCCGGATAGCTCAACCAGCTCCAGGCGGCAAAGACCGCGATAGCGACAACCAGTAAAAGCATCAGGTGTCTTCCTTCTAACGGTTCAGGACAAAATGTGATCGGCGGGTTTCAGGGCTCGGGTCAGGCGATGGAAGCTGAAACTGAACCCCGGAAACATGGCAATCACATGACCGCTCTTGCTTTGATACCAACTGTGGCAGCCTCCTGACTTCCACACGGTGCGTTCCATTTCTCTATGGATCATTTCAGTGTAGGTACGTTCTGCCTCGGGGCGAACTTCGATGCTGCGCAAACCTCGTGATTTGAGGGTACGAATGCAGTCGAGGATGTAATTCATCTGCGATTCGATGATAAACAGCGCCGACGTATGGCCGATGCCGGTGTTTGGGCCGGTGACGATAAACAGGTTGGGAAAGTCCGGCAGGCTGGTGCCGAGGTACGCGCGCGGGAACCGGGCCCAGACATCTTTCAGGCGAGTGCCGTGCTTGCCGGTGACCGGGTAGGAGATCACTCCGTCGGTAGCGTCGTAGCCGGTGGACCAGACAATCAGGTCCAGGTCGATGTGCTGGCCGTCCTGCATGACGATGCCGGTTTCGTCGAGGGCGGCAATGCCTTGTTCACGGCTGTGCAGCGTCACATTGCTGCGACCCAGTGCTGGGTACAGCGTGCTCGACAGGATCACCCGTTTGCAGCCGATGGTGTAGTCCGGCGTCAGTTTTCGCCGAAGTTCGGCGTCCGGCACCTGGCGCTTGATGAAGCGCAAGGCCTGGTGCTGGACCATGCGTATCGCCGGTTTGGAGTATTTGAAGGCAATCACCCGGGTTTCGAATTGCCAGTAAATCAGCCAGCGCAGCAGTTTGTAGGCCGGTTTCAGCCCGAGCAACCAGCGCTGGAAGCGGCCAAACGAGCGGTCAGCCCGGGGCAATACCCAGTGCGGCGTGCGCTGGAATACATGCAGGTGCGCGACATCCGGGGCCATTGCCGGAATCACCTGGGCCGCACTGGCGCCGCTGCCGACAATGGCCACGCGTTTTTGTCGGTAGTCGTAGGTGTGATCCCAGTTGTTGGTGTGAAAAGTCTTGCCCTGAAAGCGTTCCTGGCCTTCGAAGTGCGGGACCACAGGCTGGCTCAGCGGCCCGGTGGCATTGATCAGGAACTGCGCGTAGAAGGTGCCCTTGGCGGCCGTGTGGACCGCCCAGCGTTTGTTTTCGTCGTCCCATTCGACGCGTTCGACATTGGCTTGCAGTTCAACCCGGTCGCGCAGGCCGAAGTGCTCCACGACATAGCGGGTGTAGCGGTGCAGTTCGGCCTGTTCGGCGAACATCTGCGTCCAGCGGTAGGGCGCGAAGGACAGCGAGTAAAGCGGCGAGGGCACGTCGACCGCGGCGCCCGGATAGGTGTTCTGGCACCAGGTGCCGCCGAAAAAGTCCCGTCGCTCGAGCAGGCGAAAGTCGGTGATGCCGGCCTTGAGCAAATTGACCGCTGCACATTGACCGCCAAAGCCGCTACCAATGATCAACACCTGAAAGGTCTGCATGGGCCTCCTCTTTATCGTTTTTGCGTCAAGCCTGTCTTCATGTATAGCCAAACATTGAGCGTACGCCTGGCGGCTATGCCACGGTATTCAGCCCGCCCACCGGTGATGGCTATTTAACGTTGCCCTGTTAGACTTCGAGGCATACGCGCAACCCTGGAAGCATCAGGTACCGCTCTGTGGAGAGGTCCCAATGGGAAAGATGGGAGTGAAAGGGCTTTCACTGGCCAGGAGGCTCTACACGTCGCGCATGCTTGGCCTGGTGCTGGGGCTGTTATGCGTGAGTGTGGCGATGTACCCCCTGAACCCGGCACCCTGGGTCTGGGCACTGATGTTGTTCAACGGCCTGATCTGGCCGCACCTGGCCTATCAATGGGCGCGCCGGTCCCAGGCTCCCTATCACGCCGAACACCGTAACCTGCTGGTTGACGCCTTTCTGGGTGGCTTCTGGGTGGCGGCCATGCAGTTCAATCCGCTGCCCAGCGCGACCACCATTTCCATGATGGCCATGAACAACGTGGCGATCGGCGGCTTGCGCTTTCTGTTGGCGGGCAGCGTTACGCAGATCCTCGGGATCGGTATCGGATGGCTGATTTTCAAACCGCTGTTCATTCCTGAAACCAGCCAGATTCAGCTTTACGCCTGCTTGCCCTTGATGTGTTTTTATCCGCTGGCGCTGGGCTGGATCTGCTTTCGCCAGGCCCATACCCTCGGACGGCAGAAACGTGAATTGCTGGCCCTGAGCCGAACCGACAGCCTGACCGGTCTGCTCAACCATGGCGCCTGGAAGGATCAACTGGAAGTCGAGTTTCAGCGCTGCCAGCGCCAGCATCAGGGCGGGGCGATTGCGCTGATCGACATCGACCATTTCAAAATCATCAATGACACTTACGGTCACGTCGCCGGTGACATCGTGTTACGGCAACTGAGCAAGATGCTCAAGCAGAACCTGCGGGCCACCGATGTTGCCGGGCGTTATGGCGGTGATGAGTTTTGCGTGATTCTTCCGGATCTGCCCTTGATCAATGCCGCGGCGGTCATGGAAGCGCTGCGTGATCGCTTTGCCACGTTGGGCTATGAGCAGAATCCGGCGCTGACCGTCAGCCTGAGCATCGGCCTGGCTGCGTTCAATCCCGCTCACAGTGACGCGACCTTATGGCTCAGCGATGCTGACCGGGCGTTGTACGAGGCCAAGACGACGGGGCGTAACCGGGTCATTTGCTGCGGTGATGGTCGGGCTGAGCATGAGCTGCTTGATTCGGTTTGATGATCTTTGAGGCAGCCTGCCTTGCTCCCCGATTCCTTGTAGGAATTGGCTTGTCGGGGCGTCGCATCGCAGCGATGGCGGCCTGACAGCCGACCCATCACCCGCAGGTGCACCCGATCCACTGTAGAAGCGAGCTTGCTCGCGATGGTGGCATAGCAGGCGATGTGGAGTTGGATGTGCCCGACTCGTCGCGGGCAAGCCTGCCACAGGGGGAACTGGATGTTCCCGGGTTTTGCGTCGGGTCAGAGCCCGAGGTCAAGGGCGTCGGGCGATGGCGCCCATGGCCATGAACAGTGCGGCAATCGCCCGGGCTTCGTGGAGTTCGCCGCGGGCTACGAGCTCGGGAATGTGTGCCAGGGGCACGCGAACGCATTCCAGGGGTTCGGGTTCGTCGCCGGTCAGTTGGCGGGGGCTCAATCCCTCAGCCAGGACCACCCGGTAGCGGTGACACAAATGCCCCGGCGCCAATGTCAGTTCACCCAGTTCGGTCAGGCGTGCCGCACGCAGCCCGACTTCCTCGCAAAGTTCCCGTTGGGCCGCTTGCACATAATCTTCGTCGGGCTCCGCGCCGCCCTTGGGCAGGCCGAGGATGGTTTTTTCCACACCGACCGCGTATTCGCGCACCAGCAACACATGCTCCGGATCAGGCATCGCCACCAGCATGACCGAGCGGTAACCGGTGCCGCGCAGGCGTTCGTAAATCCGCTGCTGGCCATTGCTGAATTGCAGGTGCAGGGCTTCGATCTGAAAGTGGTCGCTTTGCGCCAGCAGTTCAGTCTTGAGGATGGTTGGACAGTTGCGCATGGGTCAGGCCCCCTGGTTGGGATGGAGCCACTGTGCGCCGTACCGGGAGGGCCGCCATCGTCCGAGCGGACGAGGGCGAAAACCGGCCCTAACCGAGGGTCGCCACGCTGCGCAGAATCAAGCGCACCAGCATTGTCTGGCGGGTCACGCCGGTCTTGGAGAACGTGGAGCGCAAGTGCGCCCGCGAGGTGTTGCGGCTGATTCCCAGTTCTTCCGAGGCTTCGTCGAGGGTCAGGCCGTTGGCCAATAACATCGCCAGCTGGGTTTCCGCCGGGGTGAAGTCGAACAGCGCGCGAACGATTTCCTGGGGCGCGGTGGACTGTTGTTCCGGGTCGCTGATGAAAATCACCACGGTCGGGCACTGTTTGCCTTCGCTCCAGTCGGTCAGCGGCACCGAACGCACGATAATTCCCAGGTCCGCGCGGCCGGACGGTCGCTGCACACGCAGCGCTTCGACCACCGACGGGTTGCTGCTCTTTTGCGACAGCAGCGACTGCTTGACCAGGCGCCGGAACTCCTGGGTATCGCGGGCCGTCCCTACTTGCAGGCCGTCGTTGACCAGTTTGATCCCGTCCTTTTCCTGGATCAGCCGATCGGCAACCGGGTTGGTCTGCAGCACTTTTCCGGCTTCATCGAGGATGATCGTGCCCACGGCCATCTGGTTCACCGCACCGGCGTACAGGTTGCGTTCGGCTTCGATGCGGTTGAGCTGCATGTGGATTTTGATCGAGCGTTCCAGGTGCGGGATGAAATGCGTGAGCAACGCTTTCTCTTCGCCGCCGAAGGGCTTGTCGTCGCGCCCGCGGCTGATGCGGATCCGGCACTGGGCACCGTCAACGGTGTTGATGTCGGCACCGAGGATGTGGAACACGTCCACCGGTTCTAGGAAATTCTTGTAGAACTCCGAGTGCTGCCAATCGTCGTTGGACACGAACTCGGCGAGGGTCACCACCTGGCGGTTAGGCAGGTCGACAAACGGGTCGAGGCTGAAAAAGTGCTTGTTGTAAGACGCCGTCGCCTCGGTCGAGGTGCCGGTGGTGTTGACCATCAGGCCGTCCACATGCGCGCTGGGCGGACGCAGGATGAAGGTCACGTACTTGCTTTGCAGGTGCACGTTGAGCTGGTTGAGAAAGGTTGCCCAGGGAATGGTTTCCAGTGGCCCCTGATAGAGGTTGCCGAGTAATTCACTGAACGTATCGAGGCTGAGGTCCTGCTGCATAGGGAAAAACCGTTTTTATTATTAGCGTTGGCGGTGGCCGAGAATAAGCGTCGATATCGACTCCTTGCAACGCTCGGGCGCAGGGCCTGACAGGCGGCTGCCGACCAGGCCCCTGGAACGCGAAAGGCTGCGTATTCAGGCGCGTTCGCGAGCGCGCACGACAAATTTCTTGTGTTCCAGCACGTCCGCCGACAGCGCCGCGACGTCGGTGTAGAACTGCTCATACCAGCGACGCAACTGATAGACCGGGCCGTCGCCGTCACACAAAAGCGGGTTGTCGACGCGGGTCTTGCTGTGCCAGATCGCCACGTCTTCGTAGAAAGCTTCCTGGGCCTGCTGCACGTAGGCCTTGGCCATCGCCTGATTCTGTTCTTCGCTCAGCCCCGGGATTTTCTTTACCAGCACGCCGTAGCGCAGGGTGAAGCTGTCGAGGTCGATCGGTACGTGGCAATTGAGCAGGATCGAGTGGATCGGCTGGCCGTTCATGGCGCCGGTCATTTCGGTGATCTGATAGGCCGGGCCGTAGTAGGTGGCCACGGTGCTCAACTCGCTGTCGCCCGACAAACGCTCGCTGCGGGCGCTCATGATCTGGGTCGCCAGGTGGCCTTCGAACACGTTGCTGAATTCCTCGACCGGGGCGCCGTGGACAGTGCCGAAGTGCGCCATGTCGGCGATGTTGTCGATCAATTCGCGGCAATTGGTGCCGATCTGCAGTTCGGCGACTTCCCACGCCGCCCAGTCGTCACTGAAGCAGGCGTCGATGCGCGGGATGCGCTGTTCGGGAAGCGGAAGGTTGCCCTCCGGGTCATTCCAGACAAACAGAAGATGGTTTTCTTCCATGAGCGGCCAGCTCTTGATCCTGGCCCGTGGAGGAATGCGCTTGGCATAAGGAATGTCATCACAGACACCATCGGCACCCCAGCGCCAGGCGTGGAACGGGCAGCGGATCGAGTTGCCTTCGACACAGCCGGTGCTCAGGTCGGCGCCCATGTGCGGGCAATAGCCGTCGAGGATATGCAGCTCGCCGTCTTCGCCTTGAAAGACCACCAACCGGGTCCCGAATACCTCCAGGCGATGGGCCTTGCCGTCACGGTATCGGGCGGCCAGGCCCAGGCAATGCCAGCCGCGGGCGTAGCGGTCTTCCAGCAGTTTGGCTTCGATGCGGTGCAGGGTACTCATCTTATTGTTCTCCCAAGGGTCACGGGTTCGGCGCACGTAACGGATTCTGCCGGCCCTGTAAAAGCGGGCATCGTCTGAATGGACGATGGCTGCATCGGGCCGGCCGGCTCTACTGGCGCCATTGGACCCAGTGCAGGAGTTGGCGATGAGTAATGAATCAGGGCCGGTGGCGGTGATTACCGGGGCTGCCAGCGGTATCGGTCGTGGCCTGGCCGAACATGCGGTAACGCTGGGCATGCGTCTGGTGCTGGCGGATCGGGATGCGGCGGGCCTGCAAGCCCTGGGCGATCAGTTGCGGGAAAGCGGGGCGCAGGTCATCACCTGCGTGACCGATGTCGGCGATCTGGCTCAGGTCGAGCGCCTGCGTGATTGCACGATCGAACACTTTGGCGCGGTGGATCTGCTGTTCAACAACGCCGGGGTGATGCAAACCGGCTACAGCTGGGAAATCACCGACGCGCAATGGCAACGCATGCTCGACGTCAATCTGGGCGGCGTTATCAACGGCATTCGCAGTTTCGTGCCGCTGTTGTTGCGTCAAGGGCGGGCGGCCCATGTGATCAACACCGCATCCCTCGCCGGGCTGGTCAGCAGTCCGTTGATGGCGCCGTACAACGTGACCAAACAAGCCGTGGTGGCCCTCTCGGAAACCCTGCATTACGAACTGGCCATGCTCGGCGCGCCGGTATCGGTTTCGGTGCTGTGCCCGGGACCGGTCGCCAGTGAAATCATGGCGTCGAATCAGACTGTGGACATGGCCGGTTCGTCCTTCAGCCAATTGCTCGACAGTACGATTCGTCAAGGCATGACGCCGGCAGAACTGGCGACGCAGGTGTTCGCTGCCGTCGCGCAAAAACGCTTCTGGATCTTGCCTCATAAGGGCTTCAAACCGGCGCTGGAGCGTCGGGTACACAGCATTCTGGAAGAAACCAACCCACAGTTTCACATGACCGATGTCGAGGAAGATGACCATGCCGCTCGATAAGCAGATTGCTGCGGTGCTCCAGCCGTTTCGCGACCTCCCGCCGCCCGATTTCAGCCAGCTCGACGCCGCGCAATACCGGCAGTTCAGCGACAACCTGCTGCCCGCGATCCCCGGTGACCCGATGATCGAGGTGCGTGACCTGAAGGTCGCCGGCGCGGCGGGGCAGCTGGATGCGCGGCTTTATCGGCCGCTTGAGCAAGACAATCTGCCGCTGCTGGTGTTCTTCCACGGCGGCGGTTTTGTCATGGGTAACCTCGACACCCATGACAACCTTTGTCGTTCCCTGGCACGCCAGACCGAAGCGGTGGTGGTTTGCGTCGCCTATCGACTGGCGCCGGAACATCCATTTCCGGCGGCGCCGCAGGATTGTTACGCCGCCACCTGCTGGCTGGTCGAGCAGGCCGCCGCGCTCGGCGTCGATGGCCGCCGGCTGGCGCTGGCCGGGGACAGTGCCGGGGGCAATCTGGCGCTTGCGGTCAGCCAATTGGCGGCGCAACGTCAAGGGCCGAAAATCAGTTACCAGTGTCTGTTCTACCCGGTCACCGATGCGCGTTGCGACAGTCAGAGCTACGAGGATTTTGCCGAAGGCTATCTCCTCTCCAGCGCGATGATGTACTGGTTCTGGCAGCAGTACTTGCCCGATGCCGGGCTGGGTGATGATCCCCTGGCTTCACCCTTGCGTGGCGACAGGCTGGCGCAGTTGCCGCCCACCACGCTGCTCACGGCCGAGTTTGACCCGTTGCGTGACGAGGGCGAGGCATTCGCCCGACGCCTGCTTCAGGCCGGCGTTTCGGTGCGCCTGCAACGTTGTGAAGGCATGGTTCATGGCTTTATCAGCCTGGCGCCGTTCGTCGAGCGAGCCGCATGGGCGTTGTCCGATGCCGCGGCAGACTTGCGCGGGGCACTCAATTGAACGGCGCGGCGAACCTGGCATTCGATGCGGTGCCACAGTTGATCGAGGCCATTGCCGCCGGGCAAATGGTGGTGATCACTGACGACGAACACAACGGCGAAGGCTCGTTGCTGATGGCTGCCGAACAGTCAGGCGCCGAAGCGGTCACGTTCATGGCGGTCCAGGCGCGCGGGTTGATTTGCCTGGCCTTGACCGAACAACGCTGTCGCGCCTTGGGCCTGGACCTGATGGTGCCCCATTCACGGGCGCAACACGGTGTGGGTTTTACCCGCTCGATCGAGGCGGCCACCGGGGTGTCCACCGGCATTTCCGCAGCGGATCGGGCGCGCTCGATCCAGGTCGCGGTCGATCCGGCCAGCGTGCCTGCGGACCTGGTTCAGCCCGGGCATGTCTTTCCGGTGCAGGCCTTGCCCGGTGGCGTGATGCAGCGCGCCGGGCATGTCGAAGCCGCTTGCGACCTTACCCGACTCGCTGGCCTGCAACCGGCTGCGACGCTGGTGGGCATTCTCAACGAGGAGGGTGAGCTGGCCCGTGGTGCCGAACTTCACGAGTTTGCCCGTCGTCATGGCCTGCGCATTGGCAGCATTGCTGATTTGATTCACTACCGCATCCTGCATGAAGGCACGATCGAGCGTGGTGATGAGTATCCGCTGCATACCCGGCACGGCGTGTTTCAGGTGACCACTTACCAGGACACCTACCAGGGGTTGCTGCATCTGGCACTGGTCAAAGGCCGGGTGGACAGTGCTCAGCCGGTTCTGGTGCGAGTGCAAAGCATCGAGACGCTGCGCGACGCATTGGGTTGTGAGGGCGAAGGCGGGCCGCAGCAATGGACACTGGAGCGGTCGCTGGCGGCCATCGCCGCGGCTGAATGCGGTGTGCTGGTGCTGCTGGCGCAGAAGGAAACGGCCGACGGTGTGCTTGAACAACTGCGTCAACGCAGCGGCGGCAAACCACGGGCGCCACAGTTTCCGCAACGGACCCTGGGCGTCGGCGCACAGATCCTGCGCGATCAAAACGTTCGCAAAATGCGCTTGATGAGCTCGCCGGTGCCCTACAAAGCGGTGTCCGGGTTTGATCTGGAAGTGACCGGGTTTGTGCCGTTTCAAACAACTACCTGAGGCAGACACATAACCCTTCGTCAGCAAGCTCGCGATGGCGGTCTGGCAGGCGCAATCGATGTTGGATGTGCCGACCTCATCGCGAGCAAGTTCTCTAAATGACTTAAGGTTTTAAACCCCGCAACATTCCCTTCGCTTGATCCTGCACCGCATCCGGTGCGGTCATGTTGCCGTCGATCACGGTGATCACCGCATGTCCCTGCCACAGCTGATACGCATCGGCCTTTTGCTGGGCGGCGGTCGGGGTCGAGGGGGCGGTCAGGTTGACATGAACCACGCCATCGGCGCCGCGCTGGGAGATGAAGTTCACCCGGTCCCAATTGCCGATTGGCGCGAAACTCACACCTTTGACTTCACCGGGCGGCAGTGCCGGGTAGTTGAGGTTCAAGCCGCTGGCACCTGGCAGGCCGAGCACGTTCAGTTCGCAGGGGCGTTTGTGTTTGGCGCAGGTCTGTCTTGCTGCCGTACCAGCCAGGGTCGCTTGCTCGATGACTCGCACTGCAAACCGCGCCGTATCGTCCATGGCGCCCAGGGTTTTGCGATAGCCGGCCTGCTGATCCTTGATGATCAGGTCCATGTCGATGGCCGTCGACACCGCCACCGCCGGAATTCCCTTGAACATCGCCCGCACCGCCGCGTTCAGGGTGCCGGACATCTGTGTCAGCGGACCGACGTTTTCGCCGAAGTTAGTGCCCGACACCACCAGGTCTGGCGGGTTGTCCTTGAGCAGCACGTCAAGGCCGACGTTGACCGCATCTACCGGAGTACCAATGGCAGAGGTCTTGCCGGTGGGCGAGGTGTAGCCCTCCGGTGGCCCGACGCAGAATTTACCCGGCGCCAGTTCGGTCACCGCCAATGCCTGGCCGGGCACGACCACGCTGGCGGCGCTGATGCCGCTGCTGTCGTTCAACGGGCCGACCAGGGTTACCCGATGTCCGGCGGCGGTCAGCGCGCGGTACATCGCATCGATGCCGGGTGCGCGGCAACCATCGTCGTTGGTCAGCAGGATGTTCAATGCATTGGCCTGCATCGACAGGCCGACGCTGGCCATGGCGATGACGCCAGTGAGCAGTTTATTCATGGGGCGTTTCCGTGAGTTGAATCGAGAGAAAGCACAAAGCCCCGACCGATCGAATCGGTCGAGGCCTTGAGGGTTTAGCGGGTGCCGAGTTTGCGCAGGTTGCCGGGGGTGAATTCGTCTTCGGTGAAGGCGGTGGCATTGAGCTTGGCGGGTTTCTGATCGACCAGCATGCGGTCAACCAGATACGAACCGGCGATCAGGTCATGGTAGATGCCGAGGCGAGCATGGTAGCGCTGCATCTCGTAGGCGTAGATCGAGGTTTGCATGTTGGTGCGCCAGAGCACGCCGCGACTGTCGTAGTTGTCCGCCAGGGTCGCCGCCCAGGAGTCCTCGTCCAGGTACAGCACGCGCTTGGCATAAACGTGTCGGGCACCTTCCTTGAGGGTGGCTTGCAGAACCCACACGCGATGTTTTTCATAGCGCATGTATTGCGGATCGACGTGGCCGGTGGTGGCCAGGATCTGGTCGGTGCTCACGCTCGGATCGTCGATCTTGTAGTTGTGGTACGGAATGTAGATTTCTTTTTTACCGAGGATGGTCCAGTTGTAGCGATCCGGTGCGCCGTTGAACAAGCGGTCTTCGTCGTACACACGGAAACCACCGGCACCGCTTGGCGAGTCATAGCCCACGGTCGGCGCGCGACGGACGCGACGTTGTCCCGGGCTGTACTGCCAGGCCTGACGCGGCGAGGCGGTCGGGTTGATGAACTCGTGACCGACGACGATCTCGCCTTTCTTGCGCACCGGTTCAAGCGTGGTGATCAGGAAGTTGGTGAGGATACCGTTGGCGCTTTCCAGGGTTTTGTCCGGGCTGGACCAGATCGAGAAGATCTTGTAGTTGACCTGTTCGAGCACCCGTTCCTTGTTGGAGTAGACCACCGCCTGCCCGTAGTTGGCCTCTTCGGTGTTGGCGCGCCCGGCCAGCGTGTGGTTGAACATCAGTTCGCTGCCGTTCTTCGGAATCGGGAATGGCGAGGCGCCCCAGGCGTTCTGTGTGTCGTTGTTGTCATTGGCCAGTTCGGCACTGACCGCGTTTTTCTTGACCAGGTCTTCCAGGCGTTGATCGAAGCGGAAGTCCCGATGGCTTGGATAGACCGGGATATTGAACGTTTCGGGATAGCGTTTGAGCAGCGCTTTCTGGCCGTCGGTCAGGTTGTCGGCGTACTTGTCCATGTTCTTGGCATTGATCACGAACAACGGTTTTTCCGCGGCGTACGGATCCGGGTAGGGCGTGCCGGGGCCGGCGTATTTGAGCTGCGGTGGCAGGCCGCGCCATTTGCCGGTCCAGGCCGGGATGCTGCCGTCGGCATTGCCGGCCTTTTCGGCGCCCATCGGCGTCAGGTCCTGGCCCAGGCGAGCGGCTTCTTCGGGGCTGACCCTGGCGTGGACCAGGCCACTGCCGAGCAGGCCGACGGTCAATGCCGTGGTCAATAATGTTTGGGTGAATCTTGACATGCTGTGCTCCTCCGACAGGGGAATCAGAACCGGTACTTGAAGTTGAGTGCGACGTTGTCGCGGTCGGCCAGCGGACTGTTGTTGGCGTTGCCCAGATAGGCGTTGTATCGGGCTTCGACGGTGAAGTTGCCCAGGTAACGCCACGAACTGCCGATGCTCGCGCGGTTGTCGTTCTGGCCTGCGTTGATCGAGCCCACCAGCGAGCTGTCACCGTGGGCCGCAGCGCTGAAAGTGACCGGCACCGACATGTCCCAACCGCTGAATACGTTGTTGTAATCAAAGTTCGCTTGAACCGTGTAGCCCCAGGCATCGCGGTCGTAGACCAGGCTGTCGGTGCCCGGCAACGTGAAGCCGGGGGCCAGGGTCACCGGCTGCGACTTGTCGTTGCTGATCACGGTGTTGTAGACCAGCTCACCGGTCAGGGTGGTGTTGTCCGCCCAGGACGTCGGGCCGACCACGTAGATCATCGACGTCTGCGCCTGCATGGTTTTGCCGCGCACGGGGCTGGAGAAGCCGTTGTTGACCATCACCGGAGAACCGTCGCGGTAGCTGACCTCACCGGCCCAGCTCACGCTGCCCAGCACGGTGGAAAAACTCGCGCCGTACAGGTCGATGTTGTCGAAGTAGCGCACCTGGTAGTGGCCCAGGTTCGACGCGAAATCCAGCGACGGGGTCTTGTCGTGGTAACGCGAGTAGTAGATGCCGAACTCGGTGTTGTTCAGCGACTCGGCGGCGTAGGTGAACGCCAGGCCGTACTGGCCGCTGTCACTGGGTTTGTCGTCCTTGAGGCGAGTGACGAAGCCGGAAGCGTCGTTGAAACCACCTTCGTCGATAAAGTCGGTGGTGGAGAAGTAACTGCCCACGCCGAACAGTTGAGTCTTCTCCCACTTGTATTGGTAGTAGGCCTGCACATCCAGGCTGTCAGTCAGGCTGTACTGAGTGAACAGCTGGCCGACGGGCAACAGGATCTCCTTCACCTCAACGCCGGGCGTGGTCGCCTTGGTCGCATCCACCGGGCTCTGCGCCGCGGAGATGCCAGGGTAGAACAGACTTTCACCCCAGCTCACCACCTGGTTGCCCAGGCGCGCGTTGAGGGCGTGGCCACTCATGTCCCAGGTGCCGTAGGCGTAGTAATCGAGCATGCGCAGTTCGTTGCGATGCTGGTCGATGGTGTCCTGGGAGAAGTGGTCTGGCTGGCTGCAATGCCCCCCCGCAAAGCAGTTCGAGGTGCCGGTATTGTTGTCGTTGCTCTGATCGTAGACGTTGTCATAAAAGCCCGTCGCCCGGACGAACACGCCATAGTCGTCTTGCCATTTGATGTTGGCTTCGGTGAGGAAACCACTGCGGTTGTTGATCAGGCTGCCCTTGGCGAACGCGTTATCGCCGTCGTTGCCGTTGGCATTGGCCGTCAGTTTGTGATCGCGGGACTCGGCCCGCCAGGCCAGGCTGTATGTCAGCGTGGTGTCCCAGTCGATGCTCATATCCTCGTTCGGCTGGAAGCTCATGGCGTTGACGTGAGCGCTCAGTCCACCAGCCAGCAACAACAAAGCCAGCTGTACGCGAGTGTGCTGTGTTGGTGGGGCGATTATTGTTTTTATCATGTCGTCCTCATGCCCAGGTCAGACCTGCCTGACCTGCATTTGCGGGGGGTTATTGGTGCTGTGGGCGACTATGGAGTCACGACTTGCGCGCAACATCGTCCAAGCGGACTAAGCGATTTGCAGGGGAGGGCGGTTACCGTCGCCTTAGTCCCAACGGACGATGAACACCCGGCGTGCGCGGCGAACAATCCCGGGACCGACTGCACCGGGCGAAGATCTGGCGGCGGCGGATTCTGCCTGATGGGCGCTGAACAAGGGTGATCGCATGAACGCTGCCGGGATCAAGTGGGACGAATGCTGTGATGTGCTGGTGATTGGCTCCGGAGCAGGGGGAATGACCGCTGCACTGCGCGCCCATGACCTGGGTCTCAATGCGCTGTTGATCGAGAAGAGTGGTGAATACGGCGGTACCTCGGCGGTGTCCGGCGGTGGTATCTGGATCCCCGACAACCATCGGATCAAGGCGCTTGGCGGCAGCGATTCGGCGGCTGAAGCGATTGCCTATATCCGTGCGGTGACCCATGGCGAGATCGATGACGGACGCATCGAGGCCTACGTCGAACATGGTCGCGAGATGGTCGAATACCTCGAACGCCAGACGCGGGTGCGTTTCGAGGCACAAGCGCGTTACGCCGATTACTACCCGGAAGTCGAGGGTGGCAAGCCGGGCTATCGCTCCATGGACCCGCAACCGTTCGATGCCGCCGAACTGGGCGAAGAATTCCTGCGCATGCGCGCGCCTTCCCCCGGCACCCTGATGATGGGGCGCATGGCGATGACCATGAAAGAAGCCCAGGTGCTGCTGTGTCGCGGGCCCGGCTGGTTGCGCCTGACCTTGCGGGTGATGTGGCGTTACTGGCGTGATCGTGAGGGCCGGCGTTTGTCGCGCCGCGATCGATACCTGACGCTGGGTAATGCCTTGATCGGCGCCTTGCGTTGCTCACTGCAGGATCGCGGCAAGTCGCTGTGGCTCAACTGTTCGCTGGAAGAGCTGTTGCTGGTCGGTGACCGGGTGGGCGGCGCACGGGTCAATCGCAATGGTCAATGGCTCAACGTCAAGGCGCGCTGCGGGGTGATCATCGCCGCCGGTGGCTTCGAGCGTAATCAGGCGATGCGCGCCCAGTACCTGCCGCAGCCGTCGCGTGCCGACTGGAGTGCCACGCCGCCGCACAATACCGGCGACGGTATCCGTGCCGGTCAGGCCATTGGCGCGCGCACGGCATTGATGGAGCACAGTTGGTGGGCGCCGACCACCCACGTCCAGGGCGAAGAAAAACAGCGTGCAATGTTTGTCGAACGGACCTTGCCGGGGTGTGTGCTGGTCAACAGCGCCGGCGAGCGTTTCGTCAACGAAGCCGCGCCCTATACCGATATCGTTTATGCGATGTACGCCAACAATCGCGAAGGCGCAGCGAGCGTGCCGTGCTGGATGGTGTTCGACGCCGAGTTCCGCCGCAAATATCCCTGCGGCGCGTTGTTGCCGGGGTATGCACAGCGTGACTGGCAATTACCGGCGCATCTGCGCGAGTACTTCCACAAGGCCGACAGCCTGCAGGCATTGGCGGCGAAGATCGGCGTCGATGGCGGCGGATTGGTGCGCACCGTGCAGCGCTTCAATGCCATGGCGGTGCAGGGTGTCGACGAAGATTTCCATAAGGGTGAATCGCTGTTTGATCGTTATTACGGCGACCCGAACGTACAGCCCAATCCGTGCCTGGCGCCGTTGCTCAAAGGGCCGTTCTATGCGGTACGCATCGATGCCGGGGACATTGGGACCAAGGGCGGTTTGTTGACCGATTTGCATGCCCGCGTGCTGCATGAGGACGGCCAGCCCATCAAGGGCCTGTACGCCATCGGCAACAGCGCCGCATCGATGATGGGCCGCACCTATCCGGGTGCCGGTTCGACCATCGGCCCGGCCATGACCTTCGGGTACCTGGCGGCCAACCACATCAAGCGCCAGAGCGAGACGGCTTCGGCCAAAAGCGTGTTCGGGAGTGTCGAATGAACAGTCAACGTCAACAGGTGGCGGTGGTCACCGGGGCCAGTCGCGGGGTTGGCCAGGGCATTGCCCTTGCGCTGGGGGCCAAGGGCATGACGGTGTATGTCACCGGCCGCGCCCCGGAGCACGGTGGGTCGAATGTGTACGGCCATGCGTTGCGTGGCTCGCTGGAAGACACCGCCGCCGCGATCACGGCCGCTGGCGGGCGTGGTATCGCGGTGGCGTGTGACCATGCCGATGACGTGCAGGTGCAGGCGTTGTTTGCGCAGGTCGAACGGGAATGTGGACACCTGGACCTGCTGGTGAACAACGCGGCGTACATCCATGACCAACTGATCGAGCCGGGCCCGTTCTGGGCCAAGCCTTTGGCGTTGGTGCGCATTCTTGATGTCGGGCTGCGCTCGGCTTACATCGCCAGCTACTATGCCGCGCCTTTGTTGCTGCGCAGTGCCCAGGGGCTGATCTGTTTCACCTCTTCATTCGGCGCCGGTTGCTACATGCACGGTCCCGCGTACGGTGCGCAAAAGGCCGGAGTCGATAAGCTGGCGGCGGACATGGCGATCGATTTCGAAGGGCAGGGTGTGGCGGCGTTGTCGCTGTGGCTTGGCCCGCAACTGACCGAGCGCACGAAAATCGCCGGCGAGCAGCACGGTGAGCAATACCAGGCTTTTCTCGCCCACGCCGAAACCCCGCAATTCAATGGCCGGGTGATTCATGCCTTGCTCAATGACCCGCAGGTGATGACGTTGTCCGGGCAGACGTTGATCACTGCGGAGATAGCGCCCGGTTATGGCATCAGTGAAGCCGAGGGTCGTCAGCCACCTTCACACCGCGCCCTGCTGGGGGAACCGCGCCGGCAGCATCCGGCGCGGGTGGTTTAGCCGACATAAACATCCCTCTGCAGGAGCTGGCTTGTCGGGTGGCCGCATCGCAGCGAAGGCGTCGGCACAGTTAATATCACTGGCGCCTGACACACCGCTTTCGCTGGCAAGCCAACTCCTACGGATTTTTGGGTGGCCTCAGCTTCCGCCTGCGACCACAAACCCTGTGGGAGCTGGCTTGCCAGCGAAGACGGCATCAGCTTCAACAACATGGGTGCCTGACACACCGCCATCGCGAGCAGGCTCGCTCCTACAGCAATGCTGTTCAGATAAGAGATAGAGCGAGCAATCAATAACCTGTGGCGAGGGAGCTGGCTCCCGCCGGGGCGCGCAGCGGCCCAAAAAATGGGACTGCTGCGCAGTCCAGCGGGAGCGAGCTCCCTCGCCACAGGTACAGTGTTCGTCCTTATCTGAACAGCATTGCGCTCCTACAGGGACTGCGTTCAACTGACCGGCTGCAACGCCCATTCGCGCAATACATTCTTCGTCACTTTCCCCGCTGCGTTGAGCGGCATGCTTTCAAGTACCTGCACCCGGCGCGGGACTTTATAGTTGGCCATCTGCTCACGGCACCAGGCGAGGAACCGGGCCTGCTCGATCTCGACGCCCGGTGCTGGCAGCAAAAACGCCATCGCTACTTCACCGAGGCGCTCATCGGGAATGCCGATGACCGCCGCCTGGGCCACGCCCGGATAGGTCAGCACGCATTGCTCGATCTCCGCCGGATACACATTGAATCCGCCCGTGATGAACATGTCCTTGAGGCGATCGGTGATGCGCAGGTATCCCTGTTCATCGAGCATGCCGATGTCACCCGTGTGCAGCCAGCCGTCGGTGTCGAGCGTCGCCTGGCTGGCCTGCGGGTCATTGAAATAGCCCTTCATCAGGTTGTAGCCACGCACCTGGACTTCGCCCGCAACGTTCGCCGGTTGGCTGCGACCCTGACTGTCGACGCAGCGGATTTCCACGCCGGGCATGGCCCGGCCACTGGTGTTGGCGACCCGCTCGGCAGTGTCGCCCGGGCGGCAAATGCTGGCAAAACCGCAGACTTCGGTCAGGCCATACGCGGTGACGATGGTGGCAAATCCCAGTTCCTCGCGCATGCGCTGAATCATCTCCACCGGAATCGCCGCCGCGCCGGTCACCGCCACCCGCAACGAGCTCAAATCGAAGTCGCTGCGTTGCGGATGGGCGAGTAGCGATTGATACAGCGTCGGAGGCCCGGGCAGCACGGTGATGCGCTCACGCTGGACGCATTCGAGCACCGTCTGCACATCGAACACCTGCTGCGGCAGGATGGTGCAACCGCGCATCAGCGCCGCCAGCCATCCGGCCTTATAGCCGAAGGAGTGGAAGAACGGATTGACGATCAGGTAGCGATCGCCCTCGCGCAAACCGACGATATCGCTCCAGTCGCGCACGATTTGCAGGTTCTGCCCGTGACCAGTCATCACCCCTTTGGGTTTGCCGGTGGTACCCGAGGTGAACAGCACATCGGACAAGGCCTGCGGGCCGACCTGTTGTTCGCGGGTACGCAGGGCCAATTGCGGCAGGTCCGCCGCCAGCTCAAGAAAGGTTTCCCAACCCAGGGTGCCGGCACTTGCACCGCGCAAGGTGACGATGTGGCGCAGGTCGGGCAGGGCTTCAGCGGCCAGCATGCCGGGGTAATCGACGCCGAGAAATTCGCCGATGGCAAACAAAACGCAGGCGCCGCTTTCGCGCAGGATGTAGCCGGCCTCGCTGCCTTTCATCCGGGTGTTGAGTGGCACCAGCGCGGCGCCGACACTTTGCAGCGCACCGGCGGCGACAATCCATTCCCACACGTTGGGCGCCCAGATCGCCACCCTGTCCCCGACTTGAACCTCCAGTGCCAGCAAAGCGCGGGCGGCTTGCCGGCGCAATTGGTCAAGTTGTCGGTAGCTGATGACTCGGCCCGCATCCTCGATGGCGGGGCGGTCGCCGTAGGCCTGGGCAGCGTTGGCGAACAGTTGAGCGATGGTCAGTGCGGTGGCGACAGGCGGCATGGGGCCTCCCCGGTTAGAAGACAGATACGAAAAAGAGGGAGTGGGCCGGGCAGGGCGCCCGGCCGGGTAGCGAATTACTGGGCGGGCGGGGCGAAGCGACGGCCGGCGGAGAAACCGCCGTCCACGGCGATCATCTGGCCGCTGACGAACGACGCGTCGTCGGATGCCAGGAACAGCGCGGCGCTGGCCACTTCTTCCGGTTGCCCGGAGCGACTGAGCATGTGTTGCGAGGCGAAGAAGGCGTGAAACGCTTCGTGCTCGCGGACCATGCTTGTCATCGGCGTTTCGATCAGGCCCGGGCACAGGCCGTTGACGCGTACATTGGCGTGGCCGTAGTCGATGGCCATCGAGCGGGTCAGCTGGTTGATGCCGCCCTTGGCGACGTTGTAGGCGACGTTGTTGTCGCAGGCTTGCAGGCCAAAGATCGAACCAATGTTGATGATCGAACCACTGCGCTGCGAGACCATCGACGCCACCGCGTATTTGCTGGTGAGCATGCTGCCGGTCAGGTTGATGTCCATCACCCGTTGCCAGTTGGCGGTGGTGGTCTGGGTCACGCTGCCCTGGTCGGCGACGCCGGCGGCATTGACCAGCACATCGATGCGCCCGAAGCGGCTGATGACTTCTTGCATGACCTGCTGCACCTGGGCTTCATCGCGCACATCCAGGGTCAAGAACAAACCGGGGAAGTCCGCCGGTGCGCTGCCGATGTCCAGCCCGACCACTTGCGCGCCTTCGGCGGCGAAGCGGCGCACGCAGGCCAGGCCGATCCCCGAAGCGCCGCCGGTGACCACCGCGACCTTGTTCTGCAAACGAGCCATAACTGCACCTCTTTTATTGTTGTGGACTAATGCTGGCCGAGTCTAACTGCTGACCGGGCCTGGGTGATCGTCCGTTGAGACTAAGGTGACAAAGCCCCGGCCAGTGAAAAAACAACCTGTGGCGAGGGAGCTTGCTCCCGCTGGGGCGCGAAGCGGCCCTGACAATCAAAAAGCGACAACCGCTTCGCAGCCGAGCGGGAGCAAGCTCCCTCGCCACAGGTTCGTCCTGGATTGAACATCAATCCGGGAAATTCAGGCGTACCCGGGCACCTGTCGGGCGGCTCTGGCAGGCCAGTGTCCAACCGTCGGCCAGCTCTTTCGGGGTCAGCACATCGTTGCGTGCCAACCGGACCTCACCTTCCTTCACGACGCACATGCAGGCCCCACAAAAGCCTTCTTCACAAGACGACGGCACGTCCAGGCCCGCTGCCTTACAGCTTTGCAGCAAGGTATCACCGGGCTGGCAGGCGACTTCGTATTGCTGGCCATCGAGTTCGACGATCAGCGCTTCGCACCGGGAATCCATGGCAGCGGCGCGGGCGAGGGCTTCTTCGGCGAGCAGTTCGTCCGGATCCGCTGGCGAGACGAAGCGCTCGACATGAATGCGTTCGGCGGCTTCGCCCAGTGCCAGCAGCGTGCGCTCCACGGTGTCCATGAACGGTCCCGGCCCGCAGATGAAGTAGTCGCCTCCGGCCGATCCGTGCAGCAAATGACGGACCTGGTGGTCCGTCAGGAAACCCTGCACCGAATCGAGGATGTGCACCACGTGCAGTTGATCAGGATGCGCCTTGATCAACTCACGCAGTTCGTCCTTGAAAATCACCGAGGTTTCATCGCGGTTGGCGTAGATCAACCGGATCGGCCGCCGACTGCTGTGCAGTACCGACTTGAGAATGGAAAACACCGGGGTGATGCCTGAACCACCGCCGAACAAGACCAGGGGTTTGTCGGTGTCTGCCTGCGGGTCGAGGCAGAACAGCCCGGCCGGAGGCAATACCTCCAGCCAGTCGCCGACCTGAACCTCATTCATCCAGTTCGACACCCGGCCGCCCTCGACCCGCTTGACCGTGACCTTGGGCAGTGCATCGGCCAGCGGCGAGCTGGCCATGGAGTAGCAGCGGGTCAACAGTTTGCCGGCGCAGGGCACGCGAAAACTCAGGAACTGGCCCGGTTTGTAGCGAAAGCGCTCACGCAAGGTGGGCGGGATATCCAGCACCAGCGAGCGCGCGTCAGCGGTCTCGTCGATCACCGCGCACACTTGCAGCATGACGCTTCCCGTCGTCGATTCAGCTGGGGTCAGGTTCTGTTGTTGCGTGCCCATGTTCACCTCTACCTCAGAGCCCGCTGATCAGTTGCGCGTTGTCGACACGGATCTCGGCGCCGTTGACGAAGCGTGACTCGTCCGTGGCCAGGAACAGCACCACGTTGGCAATGTCCCGAGGCGCGCACATGCGGTTCATCGGGTCCTGGTCGAGGGCTTCCTGAGGAATCGGCTGGCCGCCCGCCAGGGCCTGGGTCATCGGCGTATTCACGCCGTCCGGGTGCACGCTGTTGCAACGAATGCGATAGCCCTGCTGTTTGCAGTGCAAGGCGATGGAACGGGTCATCGCCGCCACCGCGCCTTTGGATGCCGAGTAGGCGCAGAACATCGGCATCGCGCCCAGGGCCGCCACGGACGACATGTTGATGATCGAGCCGCCACCGGTTTCCTTCATGGCCTGGATGGCGTATTTGCAGCCGAGGAAGTAACCGTCGCCGTTGATCTTCTGCACCTTCTGCCACAGCTCCAGCGTGGTGTCTTCGATGCTGCCCAGGGCCAGGATCGCGGCATTGTTGACCAGTACGTCGAGGCGGCCGAAGTGTTCCACGGTGGTCTTGACCACGTGTTGCCAGTCGCTTTCGCTGGCGATGTCGTGACGGATGAACAGCGCGTTGGCGCCGATTTCCGCAGCGGCCTGGCGGCCGGCTTCTTCATTGAGGTCGGTCAAAACCACTTTGGCGCCTTCGCGGGCCAGCAGCAGGGCGTCTTCGCGACCGATGCCGCTGGCGGCGCCGGTGATGATGCAGACTTTGCCTTCTACACGTTGCATTGTTGTTCTCCTGATCGTGCGGTTTGAAGTGCGACTTGGTCGGCCACGTGGGCGGCAGCCCGGCGACCGGAATAGATGCAATCGGCCAGTGACAGGCCGGAGACATACAGGTTGGAGGCGATACCCACCGCGTTGCGGCCGGCGCTGTACAGGCCTCGAATCGGCACGCCGGCAGGGTCCAGCACCCGGCCACTGCGTTCGCAGACTTTCAGTCCGCCGAGGGTGATGACCGGGCAGGGGAAGAGTTTGCTGTCGAAAGAAAGATCGAGGGCGTACCACGGGCCCTGGTCGAGATCGGCGAGCATCGCTGGGGATTTGCCGAATTCGTCGGCGATGTCACCGCGTGCGGCGCGGCTATAGCGCTCGACGCTCTGGCGCAGCAGTTCGGGCGGCAGGTTGCAGCGTTTGGCCAGTCCGCCGAGGCTGTTGCTGCGCCTGGCGTTAAACAGCAGGTTGAGTAGCACTGGCAGACGCTGGAAATTCCAGACTTTGCCGGGGCCGACCTGACGGAGTGCTTCACGAACCAATGCTCGATTGAGAATCAGAATGGCGCTGCCGTCCTGTGCTTCCACCATGGCGTGGCCGAGGGTCGCGCCGTAGATTTCTTCGTTGGCGTACCGCTGGCCGCGAGCGTTGACGATCATTCCCCTGGCCCAGGCCAGCGGCGGGTTGATAAAGCGCCAGGCGCTGATCTTGTCCATCCGCGCCACGCTGGCACCCGCGCTCTGGCCCAGGGCAATGCCGCTGCCGTTGCAGCCGGTGGTGCCCAACGGCAAGCCCGCCAGGTATTGCGGTGCATGCTGGCGCACCAGATCGCGATTGAAAATGAAGCCACCACTGCTGAGCAATACGCCCTGTTCGGCGCGAATCAACAGGCGTTCGGCGCTGGCTTGCTCGATGCGGCGCTGGCGGGCGCGCAAACGATCGGCCAGGGCCGGGGCGTACATATGAATGGCGCTGGCCCAGCGTGACAGTCGCGCATGTTGGCGTGCGGCCCGGCTGCCCGGCGGTAGCTGCCAGGCTTCGACGCCGAGCACCTGGTCGCGGGTGTCGAGCACCAGTCGCCGTACTTCGCACTGACTGCGTAAGCGTGCACCGTGGCGCAAGGCGCTGGCCTTGAGCGGGGCGAACAGGCTGGCGCCGGACATGCCCGGACCTTTGGTGCGATGACCGCGCGGTGCCGGTTTGGCGTGCGCGGCATAGTCCGGCACGGCTTCGTTGCCGGAGTAATAGAGGTAGAACCGGTCGCTCGGGTACGAGGTCTTGTGCGGCGGGACGCTGGCTTCAAACGCAACGCCCTGACGTTCGAGCCAGGCCAGTTGCTCGCAGCTGCCGGCGCAGAAATCCTTGAGTGTCTGGCTGCTGACGGCTTCCCCGACTTCCTGGCGCAGGTAATTGAACATGGCTTCGTCGGTATCGTCGTAGCCCGCCTGACGCTGGTACGGGGTGCCACCACCGGCATACACCACGCCGCCACTGAGTGCTGTCGCGCCACCTCCTTCGAAGCGATCCAGCGCCAGCACCGCCAGGCCACGGCTGGCCGCTTCGATGGCGGCACAGGCACCGGCACCGCCGAAACCGACGACCAGCAAGTCGCAACGGTCATTCCACGGCAACTGCTCGGCGCTGTTCACTCGCAACGCCGTCAACCCGTTCAGGCCTTCCATGTTCGGGCCTCAGCCGGCGACAGCGAAGGAGGGGGCGGGTTTGGCGGTGGTGGTGTAGCTGCCGTCGAGGTAGACCAGCGGGGTGATGGCTTCACTGGTGTGGATTTGCAGGATGCGCCCGATGAATACGGTGTGGGTGCCGTAGCTGAAGTGGCCGTCCTGGCGGCAGAGGATCGCTGATTGCGCGTCGCCCAGGTATGGAATGCCGCCGGGGCTGGTCAGCCAGTTGCCACGGTCGAAGCGTGCTTCGCCCTTGATCGCGCCGCTGCACAGGTTGGCCAGGTCCTGTTGCTCGACCCCGAGGATGTTGACGCAGAAGTCGGCGCCGGTGGCCAGTGCGGCGTGGGGCGAGGCGGTCTTGTTGACGCAGATCAGCAGCGATGGGGGTTCGGTGCTGAGGGAGTCGACGGCCGTGGCGGCCATGGCGAATCGTTCGGAGCCGTTGCTGGTGCTGATTATGGTGACTGACTTGGCCAGGCGGCGCATGGCCTGGAGCATGTCGGCTTTGAGGTTGGCGTCGTTCATCGCACTGGGCCTTTTTGGTTGGGGGGAGTGCGGTGGATTCTTGCTCTGGGTTGTTTGGGGGGCATCGTCCGAGGGGACTAGTTTGCCTTTGGCCTTTGGCCTTGGCGGCCTTTGGGCCCACCAGGTTTTGGGGTGGTTGGGTACATATCCGTTGCTGCGGTGATGGCGGCTGGCGGTTTCGCCCTTACGGCGACTTACTTTTTTTTCAAACCCCTCCGTGTCAGGCTACCTGTCGCCCTTGTTGATTGACTCAACTAATCAAGAGGGCGAAGGTGCATAACAATGTCCAAAATGGGCAAACGCTAC
>NZ_JBSSEP010000025.1:0-95165 GCF_054061835.1 Pseudomonas sp. TE12234 | reverse complement strand
TCAGGAGCCGTCGGCCTCCCCCAGAAACACATCGTTTTGACGACACCGACGAGCTTAGCTGCTCTCGCCGAGTGTTTGGCCAACATACAAGGAGCGAGCTTGCTCGCGGTGCATTTAAAGGCGGCGCTCTCTCGCAGACAGAACGCATTATCGTTCTTGTCGATCGCGAGCAATCTCGCTCCCACAGAAATTTTCTGCGAACACAATTTTTGTGAACAACAGAGTCACTGCGTGAGCGAACTTGCCCGCGACGGCCTCATCCCTGACAACACATCAAGCCCTGAACTGCCCCAGGCTCGCCTTCAACTGCGCCGCCAAACCGTCCAGCACCTTGCCGCTGGCCGTGGTCTCCACCACCGCCTGAGCCGCTTTCTCTGCCTGCGCGTGAATGGTTTCGACCCGACCACGCACAGCCTGCGCGCCCTGGGCTTGATGCGCGGCGGCCTGGGTTGCCAGACCGATCGCCGCATGTACCTGCTCCACCGAAGCCTGCACTGATTGCTGCAGCCGCGCACTGTCACGCAATACCAGCAAACCTTCGTTCGCCTGACGCCCAGCCTGACCGATCGCCGCCACCGCCTCACGCGCGCCTTGCTGCAACGCCACAATGTGCGCCTGGATATCGCCAGTGGAGCTCTGCGTCTTGCTCGCCAGCGCTCGCACCTCGTCCGCCACCACCGCGAACCCGCGCCCGGTCTCGCCGGCTCGCGCCGCTTCGATGGCCGCGTTCAGTGCCAGCAGGTTGGTTTGCTCGGCGATCCCGTGAATCACCGTGAGCACCACCTCAATCTGTTCACTTTGCTGCGCAAGCCGCTCGATCACTTGAGCCCCGGTTTCGACTTGACCAGCCAACGCTTCGATCAGGCTGCCGACTTTCGCCGAGGTGCGGGTGTTTTCGTCGGTGGCCTGACGGATATCAACGACCTGCTTCAAAGCTGCCTGCATGGCGTTGCTTTCAGACTGGGCCTCGTCAGCCATTTGCGACAAGGCCCGCAGACTTTCGGCCACCTCATCGCGCTGCATACCTGCCGCCGCATCGGCCCCGGCATTACGCAGGGTCATGGCGCCGATTTCCACGCCGGTACGCTGGGCCACGTCACCCGCTTCGCGCACGATCGGCTGCAACTTATCCACAAAGCGATTGACCGCCGAGGCCATGTCACCGATCTCGTCCTTGCTGCTGATCTGTACCCGCTTGGTCAGATCACCCTCGCCCGCCGCCAGGTCATCCATGGCGACAATCAGCATTTTCAAGCGGTTGACCACTCGACGCCCCAGCACCACTGCCAGCAACAGCAGGACACCGAAGCCCACCACCGCCAGACAGACACCGATGCGCCAGCGCAAGGTTGCTGCCGCTTCCTGAACGGTGTTGGTGGTATTGGCTTTCATTTCAGCCGCCGTGGACTGGGCCGATTGCAGTCGTGCACGCATGGCTGCCGCGCTATCCGCTGCCGCACCTTTGAGACTGTCACCCACCAATTGATCACTGCTGGCGATCAATGCGGAGAAGCGTTTGTCGAGGGCCGCCAGGTCGGTTTCCACCGACGCGGTCGAGACGCCCATCAGGACTTTGCCGATTTCCACACCATTGGGGTTGATCGAGGCTTCGATGTAAAAGACCGAAGGATCGTTCTTCGCCGCATCCAGCACTTTGTCCAGCGCCCTCTCGCCCTGGCCTTTCTCCAGAAGCGCCTTGTTGATCGGGTTTTCCCGGTTGAGGTAGCGCGTCAGATGCTGACCCGTGGCGTCGTCATACACCACGAACAGTACATTGGGATTGCGCTGGGCCCTTCGGGCAAACTCGGACAGGGTCGGAACGTCGTTATCCCACATCGCGCGCGGGGCGACTGAGGCCAGAAGCTGCGCCATGTCGCTGGCGGAGTCCTTCAAGTCCTTTTCCAGCGTCGCACGCAACTGCGCCTGCTCATCCTCCAGGCGCGAGGACAAACCGGTGGTAAGACGTTGGCGGGTACTGGCGGAGAGGTTATCGAGGCTCGACGTGACTTCTCGCCCCGCCTGCTCAAGCTCACCGGAAAGTTTTTGACTGTCCGCACCCAGGCGCATACCGAGATCGGCTTCCAATGCAGTCACCGTGCTCCGGGTCAGAGCGACAGCTACCAGCACTTGCACCAAAAGGGCGATACCAAGCGTAACGAACACTGGCCGCAACAAACGGCTTTGTAACAATGAGAGAACGGCCGACACTAGGAATCCCTCTGCTTTGGCGCCATTAAATTGATAGCACACCGGAAAGGATGCTCTTTTCAATGTTCGCAGCAAAGGTCATGCCGTTCAGCAGACAAAAACGACAAAGGGCCCGATTATGGGCCCTTTGTGTTTCACATCAATGACTTATCAAGCGAACGGATGACGCAGAACGATGGTTTCGTTGCGGTCCGGGCCCGTCGAAATAATGTCGATCGGCGCGCCGACCAACTCTTCGACACGCTTGATGTAGTTGCGCGCAGCCTGAGGCAGCTCTTCCAGGGTTTTGGCACCCAGGGTCGATTCGCTCCAGCCCGGCATTTCTTCGTAAACCGGCTCCAGGCCGATGTAGCTGTCGGCGTCGGTTGGCGCGTCGATCACTGCACCGTCAGCGTTTTTGTAGCCAACGCAGATATTGATGGTTTCCAGGCCGTCGAGCACGTCCAGCTTGGTCAGGCACAGGCCCGAGATGCTGTTCACGTCGATAGCGCGACGCAGGATGACGGCATCGAACCAGCCGCAACGACGGGCACGGCCGGTGGTAGCACCGAACTCGTGGCCACGCTTGGCCAGGAACGCACCAACGTCGTCGAACAGCTCAGTCGGGAACGGACCCGAACCGACGCGAGTGGTGTAGGCCTTGGTGATACCGAGGATGTAGTCCAGGAACATCGGACCAACACCCGAACCGGTCGCGATGCCGCCAGCGGTGGTGTTGGAGCTGGTCACGTACGGGTAGGTACCGTGGTCGATGTCCAGCAACGAACCCTGGGCGCCTTCGAACATGATGTCCTTGCCAGCGCGACGCAGGGCGTGCAGCTCGGCAGTGACGTCCAGCATCATCGGCTTGAGCAGCTCGGCGTATTCCATGCACTCATCGAGAGTCTTCTGGAAGTCGATTGCAGGCTCTTTGTAGTAATTGACCAGTACGAAGTTGTGGTAGTCCAGCAACTCGCCCAGCTTGGCGGCGAAACGCTCGCGGTGGAACAGATCACCGATGCGCAGGCCACGACGTGCAACCTTGTCTTCGTAAGCCGGGCCGATGCCGCGACCGGTGGTGCCGATCTTCAGCTCGCCACGGGCCTTTTCACGGGCCTGGTCCAGTGCTACGTGGTAGGACAGGATCAGCGGGCAGGACGGGCTGATACGCAGACGCTCACGCACCGGTACGCCTTTCTCTTCCAGCTTGTTGATTTCCCGCAGCAGAGCGTCAGGTGCAACCACCACGCCGTTGCCGATCAGGCACTGCACGCCTTCGCGCAGCACGCCCGACGGGATCAGGTGCAAGACGGTTTTTTCGCCGTCGATCACCAGGGTGTGGCCAGCGTTGTGACCACCCTGATAGCGCACTACGGCGGCAGCATGTTCGGTCAGCAGATCAACGATCTTGCCTTTGCCCTCATCACCCCATTGGGTGCCCAGGACTACGACATTCTTACCCATAACACTTGTCCTCATTCGCGCAAACTTGGTGCCGGCGGTGGCCGGCAGGAAAACTCAAGAAGCCAGTGGCGATACTTGCCAAAGCCCGTTCTGCTGAATCAATTGCCGGTCGCAGTCCGCTTCACGGGCGGCGGCCAAAGGTTGTCCAGGCAAGGCCTGAACGACACGCTGACCCTCACTGCGCAACTGGCAAACCTGCTGCCAGAGTGCCGCATCCGTACTGTCAGGCATCCAGATACCGCCAGACGGTAGCTCGATCTCAGCACGCCCCAGGGTCACCAGGGTTTTCAAATCGGTGGAGAAGCCGGTTGCCGGACGGGCGCGACCGAAATCGGCGCCGATGTCGTCGTAACGACCGCCCTGGGCGATGGACTGGCCAACACCCGGCACGAATACGGCAAACACCACACCCGTGTGGTAGTGATAACCGCGCAGTTCGCCCAGGTCGAAGTACAGCGGCAATTCCGGGAAGCGCACGGAGAGCCGCTCGGCAATCGCCAGCAAATCGTCCAGAGCTGCCAGAACCGGTGCCGGCGCCTTGGCCAGACGCTCGCGCGCAGCTGCCAATACTTCACGGCCGCCGCACAGGTCGACCAACGCCCGCAGCATGCCCGACAGATCGGCAGGCAAACCTTCGGTCAAGGTAATGACCTCGTCGATGGCCTTGCGTTGCAATGCGTCGAACAACTGCTGTTCAACTTCACCGGACAAACCGGCGGCGCGAGCCAGGCCGCGGTAGATACCGACATGACCGAGATCCATGTGCACGTCCGGCACATCGGCCAGTTGCAGCATGGCCAGCATCAGGCTGATGACTTCGACATCGCTGCTCGGGCTGGCATCGCCATACAACTCGGCGCCCAGCTGGATCGGGCTGCGCGAGGACGACAAGGCGCGCGGCTGCGCATGCAGCACGCTGCCGGCATAGCACAGACGGCTCGGGCCTTCGCGACGCAGGGTATGCGCATCGATACGCGCCACCTGTGGCGTGATGTCCGCACGGAACCCCATCTGCCGGCCCGACTGCGGATCGATGACCTTGAAGGTACGCAGATCCAGGTCCTGGCCTGCACCGGTGAGCAGGGATTCCAGGTACTCGATATGGGGAGTCACGACAAACTCGTAACCCCAGCTCTGGAACAGATCCAACACCTGGCGACGCGCAACTTCAATGCGCGCCGCTTCCGGTGGCAGTACTTCTTCGATGCCATCTGGCAGCAGCCAGCGGTCTACCGTTGCCATTACGCCTTCCCCTATATCCGGGCGGCCAGCCAGCCCTCGGCCGAGCCTTGAGTGAAGCAGAAAATGATTGTTCCGCGCATGAGCAACGGAGCGAAAAGCCTTCAACCGGCTTCGCCAACCACTTTCCTCGAAAAACCTGTCGAGCCTTTCGACTCGTACGCTTGCACCAAAACAGCAATCAAACGTGCAGACGCAAAAAAGCCGGGAATTTCCCGGCTGCCGCATCATACACACGTTTTGCCAAAGGATCACCCCGCCAGAGGCGTTAGCCGCCCGGCGGAATGATTTGGGTCAACGCCGTATCAAGGCTTGGCTTTTTCCAGGTAGTGGAAGAAGTCACTGCTTGGGTCGAGGACCATGACGTCGGATTTATTCGCGAAGCTTTCACGGTAGGCGCGCAGGCTACGGTAGAACGCGTAGAACTCCTGATCCTGACCGTAGGCCTTGGAATAGATCGAAGCGGCCTGGGCATCACCGTCACCGCGAATCTCTTCGGATTCACGATAGGCTTCAGCCAGCAACACGCGGCGTTGACGATCGGCGTCGGCGCGGATGCCTTCAGCCAGCTCGTTACCCTTGGCGCGGTGCTCGCGAGCTTCACGCTCACGCTCGGTGCTCATACGCTCGAACACGCTACGGTTCACTTCCTTCGGCAGGTCGATGGTCTTGACCCGAACATCGACAACTTCGATGCCCAGCTCCTTTTCAGCCATCTTGTTCAGCGAAGCGGTGATATCCGCCATCAGCGCGTCACGCTCACCCGACACTACTTCGTGCAAGGTGCGCTTGCCGAACTGGTCACGCAGGCCCGACTCCAAACGACGGGACAGGCGCTCGTCAGCGATTTGCTTGAGACCGGACGTCGCGGTGTAGAAACGCTCTGCGTCCTTCACCCGCCACTTGGCGTAGGCATCGACCATCACGGCTTTCTTTTCCAGCGTCAGGAAGCGTTGCGTCGGTGCATCCAGCGTCATCAGGCGTGCGTCAAATTTACGCACCTGGTTAACGTAAGGCACTTTCACATGCAGGCCAGGCTGTACATCGGCCTGGACCACGCGACCGAACTGCAGCAACACCGCACGCTCGGTCTGAGCCACGATGTAGAAGCAGTTCCAGCCAACCAGTACCACAACGACGCCAACAATCAGGGCGATCAGCGATTTATTGCTCATCAGCGGGTCTCCCTTGTACGCGTTTGCGGCGGGTCAGTGAGATGCGGCGCAACATCCGTGCTGCTACTGGCAGCGGCAGAACCGGTTACCGGCGCATTACCTCCAGAGCCGCTCTGAATCATCTTGTCCAGCGGCAAGTACAGCAGATTGCTCTGGCCATTCTTGTTGCCGGTCACGAGCACCTTGCTGGTGTTGGTGAAGACTTCCTGCATAGTGTCCAGGTATAAACGCTGACGGGTGACTTCAGGGGCCTTGCGGTACTCGGCCACCAATTTGGTGAAGCGATCCGCCTCACCCTTGGCGCGCGATACCGTTTCGTCACGGTAACCGTTGGCATTCTCAAGGATGCGCTGGGCTTGACCCCGCGCTTCCGGCACTACGCCATTGGCGTAGGTTTCAGCCTGGTTGCGCGAACGCTGCTCGTCTTCACGGGCACGGATCACGTCGTCGAAGGCTTCCTGGACTTCGCGCGGTGCCGCTGCGCTCTGTACGTTGACCTGGGTCACGGTGATACCGGTGCGATAGGTATCCATGAAGCGCTGCAGCCGCTCCTTGATTTCGCTGGCCATTAATTCACGACCTTCAGTCAGCACCTGGTCCATCGCGGTGGAACCCACCACATGGCGCAAGGCGCTGTCAGTCGCTTGCTGCAAACTGATTTCCGGCTGATCGACGCTCAGCACGAAATCCTGCAGGTTGCTGATCTTGTACTGCACGGTCAGCGGCACTTCGACGATGTTTTCGTCTTCAGTCAGCATTTGACCCTGCTTGGTATACGCACGCTCACGCGTGACGTTTTCCAGGTACTTCTTGTCGATCGGCGGGAAATAGATATTCAGACCCGGGCCGACGGTTTCGTAGTACTTGCCGAAGCGCAGCACAACGGCCTGCTCCTGCTCGTCCACAACATAGACCGCGCTGTACAACCACACGGCTGCCAGCACGACCAGACCAATGCCGAGCAGGCCGCCGAAGCCGCCACTCTTGCCCGGACCACCGCCGTCATCCCCACGTTTTTTACCACCACCGAACAACCCGTTCAGGCTTTCCTGCAGCTTTCGGAAGGCCTCGTCGAGATCCGGTGGTCCCTTGCGGTCGCCATTGTTGCGACGCTTGCCACCCCAAGGATCCTGATTATTCGAGTTGCCACCCGGCTCATTCCAAGCCATAGCGCTCTCCATCTGATAAAGCAAAGACGCACCCACGGCGCGCCGACCAATGCTACAGAATGCCTGTCACCACGGCACAACCGCTTTCTCAGGCTTTTATTGCAAAGTGTGTTGCTCGATGAATTCCATCGGCTGCAATCCTTCGCGGCTTACCAGTCGATTCAGCTCGACCCGGGGCAAACGAACGGCCAGCAAACTGATGCCTTCTTCGTCGTGTTCTTCTTTTTGCACCGCACCGAGTTCGAAAAACTGCGCACGCAGTCGAGCGAATCGTTGCGGCAAGCGCAGGGTACCGATAAACAAATCACTGCCAAGTAATTCGGCAATGGCTTGCTCAAGCAATTCCAGACCAGTGCCATCACGCGCCGACAGCCAGACCCGCTGGGGTTTGCCGTTTTCGTCGCGCTGAATTTGTGGCTCAACGCCTTCAAGCAAATCGAGTTTGTTATAGACCTCGAGGATCGGCAAGTCCTGGGCACCAATCTCGCCCAGCACCACCATCACCTGCTCGATCTGCAACATGCGATCGGGTTCGGCCGCATCGATTACGTGCAACAGCAGGTCGGAGTTGCTCGACTCTTCGAGGGTAGACCGAAATGCCTCGACCAGCTTGTGGGGCAAGTGACGAATGAAACCTACAGTGTCCGCCAGGACAATCGGCCCCAGATCGTCCAGATCCAGACGACGCAGGGTCGGGTCCAGCGTGGCAAACAATTGGTCAGCCGCGTAGACGTCGGATTTCGTCACGTTATTGAACAGCGTGGATTTACCGGCGTTGGTATAGCCCACCAGCGACACGGTAGGGATATCCGCACGCGAACGACCACGCCGCGACTGTTCGCGCTGGCTGCGCACCTTCTCCAGCCGGCCCTTGATCTGTCGCAGCCGAACCCGCAGCAAACGGCGGTCGGTTTCCAGCTGGGTTTCACCCGGGCCACGCATGCCGATACCGCCACCCTGGCGTTCAAGGTGAGTCCAGCCACGAACCAGCCGGGTGCTCATGTGGTCAAGCTGGGCCAGTTCTACCTGGAGCTTGCCTTCATGGGTACGGGCGCGTTGGGCGAAAATATCGAGAATCAGACCGGTACGGTCGATCACGCGACACTCGAAAACACGTTCGAGGTTACGTTCCTGACTGGGCGTGAGGACGTGATTGAAGATCACCAGATCGGCCTCTTCGGCCTTGACCAGGTCGCGCAGTTCCTCGACCTTGCCGCTGCCAATCAGGAATTTGGCGGTTGGCCGATGACGCGGCACGTTAAAGAACGCAACGGTCTCGGCGCCGGCCGAATTAGCCAATTCCTGAAACTCCTGCGGGTCTTCGCGCGCCTCAGGGTCCTGTCCATCCAAGTGAACGAGGATGACTCGTTCACCACCACCGTGGCGCTCAAAGAACAAAGGAGACTCCTATCAGGCGTTACCTGGCTCAGCATCACCTGTTTCGGATTCGGTTGCGCTAGGCAGACGAATTGGACGAACCGGCACTACTGTAGAGATAGCGTGTTTGTAGACCATTTGGCTTACGGTGTTTTTCAGCAGGATGACGAACTGGTCGAAAGACTCGATCGTGCCTTGCAGTTTGATACCGTTGACCAGGTAGATGGACACCCCAACTTTCTCTTTACGTAAAGTATTCAAGTAAGGGTCTTGTAGCGAATGCCCTTTTGACATGTGCCGCACTCCTTTAAGGATTCAATATAAAAAATAGGTAAACAGATGGCTTGTGGCCGCCACACCCCCAAGGATAGACGGCAATTGCAAGGACTCAGCTCAATATGGAGATGGTCCCCAGGTATTTCAAGGCGCGCGGCAGATTGTCGCGATCCAGGCTGTCCAGCCAATGCAAATCGGCCCAACTGCGCAGCCAGGTGAACTGGCGCTTTGCCAATTGGCGCGTGGCGATGATTCCACGCTCCTGCATCTCGGCTGACGTCAGCTTGCCATCCAGGTAGTCCCAGACTTGTCGGTAGCCTACCGCACGTATAGACGGCAACCCGGCATGCAGGTCACTTCGCTTACGCAGGGCTACGACCTCGTCGATGAATCCCTGTTCCAACATCAAAGTGAATCTTTGTTTAATTCGTTCGTGCAATACCTGGCGATTTGCCGGAGCAATGGCCAAGTTCGCGACAGTATAGGGCAATTGTTGCCGTCCCGAAGCGGCTGCTTCAGTACTTTGCGCAGATTGTTGCAAGCGCAGCTCAGTCATGCTTTGACCACTGACGCGATAAACCTCCAGCGCTCGACTAAGTCTCTGCGGATCGTTCGGATGAATCCGCGCCGCAGAAACCGGATCAATGACCGCCAATTGTTCGTGCAAGGCTTGCCAGCCAAGGCGTGCAGCCTCCTCTTCGATCTGCGCGCGAACATCCGGATCGGCGGCCGGCATATCCGCCAGGCCTTCGAGCAAAGCCTTGTAGTAGAGCATTGTGCCGCCTACCAACAGCGGAATTTTTCCGCGTGCAGTGATCTCGGCCATGGCCTCGAGGGCGTCCCGGCGAAAATCCGCGGCGGAATAGCTCTCGGCCGGGTCGAGAATATCGATCAAACGGTGGGGATACTGCGCCAAAAGTTCTTTCGACGGCTTGGCCGTGCCGATGTCCATGCCACGGTAAACCAGAGCCGAATCGACACTGATCAGTTCGCAAGGCAGGACTTTGGTAAGTTCGATGGCCAGGTCGGTCTTGCCGGCGGCAGTCGGGCCCATCAGGAAAATCGCAGGTGGGAGCTGGCTCATCAACGACCGCGCAAGAACAGTTTGTCCAGATCGTCCAGGCCCAACTGGGTCCAGGTCGGTCGGCCATGGTTGCATTGACCGCTGCGCTCGGTGCTTTCCATATCGCGCAGCAGACCGTTCATTTCCGCCAAGGCCAGACGCCGGTTGGCACGAATCGCGCCGTGGCAGGCCATGGTCCCGAGCAGTTCGTTCAGGTGCGCCTGAATCCGGTCGCTGGTGCCGTATTCCATCAGGTCGGCCAACACATCGCCGACCAGGCGATTGGCTTCAGCCTGCTTGAGCAAGGCCGGAATCTGCCGGATGGCCAGTGTTTCCGGGCCCAGCCGCTGAAGCTCGAAGCCCAGGCGCTGGAACCAGGCGACATGCTCTTCGGCGCAATCGGCCTCGCGCTGACTGACCGCCAGGGACTCCGGCACCAGTAGCGGTTGCCCGCTCAGACCTTCGCTGGCCATGGCGATTTTCAGGCGCTCGTACATGATCCGCTCGTGAGCAGCGTGCATGTCCACCAGCACCAGGCCCTGGGCGTTCTCCGAAAGAATGTAGATACCCTTGAGTTGGGCCAGCGCGTAACCCAACGGCGGGATATCGTCCTGGCCGGCCGGCAGCGCCACTGCGCTGGCTTCGGGCAAGGGCGCAAAGAATTCACGATAGGCGGCCTGGGCCTCTGCGGCTGGAACGGTGGACTGAGGTCGCGGGGTGTATTGGTACTGATAACCGGCGCCCGAACCCGAGCCGGACGGTGTATTGAACGATGGCTGCGCCTGAGGCTGCTCCAGCAGCGCATTGGCTGCCAGGCGCATTTCGCCCTGCGGACCGAACTCACCTGCTTCAAGCCCGGTAGGACGAACAATAGCCGTCGCCACTGGTGCAGCCAGTTGATCTTCCGGACGCACGTCCCCCAGGGCACGGTGCAACGTACCGTAGAGGAAGTCGTGGACCATGCGCCCGTCACGGAAGCGCACTTCGTGTTTGGTCGGGTGCACGTTGACGTCGACGCCCGCCGGATCGACTTCGAAGAACAGCACGAAGGTCGGATGCCGGCCATTGAACAGCACGTCGCGATAAGCCTGGCGCACCGCGTGGGCCACCAGTTTGTCGCGTACGGCACGGCCGTTGACGAAGAAATACTGCAAATCCGCCTGACTACGGTTGAATGTCGGCAACCCAACCCAGCCCCATAGATGCAGGCCATTGCGTTCGATTTCAATCGGCAGCGCCTGTTCCAGGAAACCCGGACCGCAGATCGCTGCCACTCGGCGGGCACGGGCCGCATCATCATGGGCCTCGTGCAGGCTGAGAATCGTCTTGCCGTTGTGGCGCAGATGGAACGCCACGTCGAAGCGCGCCAAGGCCAGACGCTTGATCACTTCTTGCAGATGATCAAATTCTGTTTTTTCGGTCTTGAGAAATTTGCGCCGCGCCGGCGTGTTGAAAAATAGGTCGCGGACTTCCACCGAGGTACCCACCGGATGGGCCGCAGGCTGCACGCGGGCCGCCATGTCACGGCCCTCGGTCTCGACCTGCCAGGCCTGGTCGGCATCACGGGTGCGCGACGTCAAGGTCAGGCGCGCCACGGAACTGATCGATGCCAGTGCCTCACCACGGAAACCCAGGCTCATGACCTGCTCAAGGTCTTCCAGATTACGGATCTTGCTGGTGGCGTGACGGGCCAGCGCCAGCGGCAGGTCATCGGCAGAAATGCCACTGCCATCATCACGCACCCGCAGCAGTTTGACACCGCCCTGCTCCACATCGACATCAATGCGCTTGGCGCCGGAGTCGAGGCTGTTTTCCAGCAACTCCTTGATTACCGAAGCCGGGCGTTCAACCACCTCACCGGCGGCAATCTGGTTCGCCAGTCGCGGGCTGAGCAGCTCAATGCGGGCAGCGTTGGTCAGCACCTCGTTCATTCCTTGGCCGCCAGCTCAGTGCCAGGAATGGTCAAATGCTGACCGACCTTGAGTTCGTCACTCGACAGGTTGTTAGCGCTGCGCAACGTGGCCGGCGACACTTGGTAACGCACCGCAATCATCGCCAGTGTCTCGCCCGGGCTAACCCGGTGGTCACGCGGGCCTTGGGCGATTTTGCCCGAGTCACGCAACCAGGCGATGTAAGTGCCAGGCGGCGGGTTTTGCTGGAAGAACTGGCGCACGCCGGCGCTGATAGAGCGTGCCAATGCCTGTTGATGGCTCGATGCTGCGAGTTTCGAGGCTTCGTTGGCGTTGGAGATAAACCCGGTTTCCACCAGGATCGACGGAATGTCCGGCGATTTCAGCACCATGAACCCGGCCTGTTCCACTCGCTGCTTGTGCAGCGGTGTGACCCGGCCGATGTTGGTCAGGACTTTCTGACCGACGTTCAGGCTGGAGGTCAGCGACGCCGTCATCGACAGGTCGAGCAACACGCCAGCGAGCATGCGGTCCTTGTCGTCGAGGCTGACGTTGCCCGCACCACCGATCAAGTCGGAACGGTTTTCACTGTCAGCCAGCCAGCGCGCAGTTTCCGAAGTGGCGCCGCGATCAGACAGGGCAAACACTGAGGCCCCGAATGCGGCAGCTGAAGGCGCGGCATCGGCGTGGATCGAAACGAACAGGTCCGCGCCTTTCTTGCGGGCAATTTCGGTACGGCCGCGCAATGGAATGAAGTAGTCACCGGTGCGGGTCAGTTCGGCGCGGAAACCTTTCATGCCACTGACCTGGCGTTGCAGTTCACGGGCGATGGCCAGCACTACGTCCTTTTCGTGCTGACCGCGAGAGCCCGAGGCACCCGGGTCTTCGCCACCGTGGCCGGCGTCGATCACCACAATAATGTCGCGCTTGCCGGCCGGCGCTGGCGGCAACTTGATTGCAGGTTCCGCCGGAGTCACCGGTACTGCCGGAACGGTCGCGACCGAAGGCGTCGGCGCTGGAGGTGGCGCGGCGTCGGACGGATTATCGAACAAATCGACCACCAACCGGTTGCCATACTGGGCGTTCGGTGCGAGGGAGAAGCTTTTCGGAGTGACAGCCTTTTTCAGGTCGATGACCACCCGCAGGTCGGTCGGCGTGCGTTGGGCCGAGCGCATGGCGGTAATAGGGGTATTGGAGGTGTTGACGTTCAGCGGCGCACCGAGGGTCGCACCATTGATGTCAATCACCAGCCGATCCGGGGCTGTCAGGGTAAAGACACTGTGCTGCACCGGGCCTGTCAGGTCAAACACCAGTCGCGTGTTGTCCGGCGCCCGCCACAGGCGAACACTGTTGACCTTCGTGTCGGCCACAGCGTCGACGGTTACCGCCAAAAAAAACACCCCAACGGCAGCAACCAACGCGCGAAAGCGCATACCTAACCCCATCATTTATTTGGATTCCAATGCCAAAGCGGCACACCAGGACTCGCCACGCGAGCCTTGGGGCAAAATTTTCAGCGAACGCCCGCTGTCATGCGGGCTAATGGTAATGGTCAGGTCGGGCTTTGGCAAAAAGCCTGCACCCTTGTCTGGCCATTCGATCAGGCACAGCGCGTCATCTTCGAAATAGTCGCGGATACCGAGGAACTCCAGCTCTTCCGGATCGACCAGGCGATACAGGTCGAAATGAAAGGCACGAATATCGCCGATCTCGTAGGGTTCAACCAAAGTGAAGGTCGGACTTTTTACCGCCCCGACATGCCCCAGGCCACGGATGATGCCCCGGGACAGCGTGGTTTTCCCCGCCCCCAGATCCCCCTCGAGAAAGATCAGACCGTGCCCTTGTGTGGTTTGGGCGATGCGCGTGCCGAACGCGGTCATCGCCTCTTCATCAGCCAGGTACAGGGTTACTTCAGACACGGTGCTTGCTCCTCCAACAACTGACGAATGGCTGGTATCAAATCACTGGCCGCCAGCCCACGGCCGAATTTACCTTGTTGCTCACCGGCGTTGGCATGCAGCCAGACCGCCAGGCACGCCGCATCGAACGCTTCCATGCCCTGAGCGATCAATGCACCGACCAAACCGGCCAGCACATCGCCCAATCCGGCGGCGGCCATCGCCGGATGCCCCTGGTGACATACCGCCAACCGCCCGTCAGGACTGGCGATCAAACTGCCGGCGCCTTTGAGCACCACGACCGCTGTATATTTTTTGCTCAGCGCATGGGCGGCAGCCGGCCGATCTGCCTGAACTTGCGCCGTGCTGATGCCTAACAAGCGAGCAGCTTCGCCCGGATGCGGGGTGATCACACAATCCCTGGGCAAACTCACCTGTTCCTCGGCCAGCATGTTCAGCGCGTCGGCATCCCAGACTTGCGGCAACGACGCATTGGCGGCAGCCGACAAAAGACTGCGCCCCCAAGCCGCCTGGCCCAGTCCGGGGCCGACCACCAACACGGAAACCTTTTGAAGTAATCCCATCAACTGATTGGCTGACGAAGCGCCCACGACCATCGCCTCGGGGATCCTGGCCAATGCCGCAGGCACGTGTTCGCTGCGAGTGGCCACCGACACCATGCCGGCACCGCTGCGCAATGCACTTTGCGCACTGAGCAGGATCGCGCCGCCGAAACCGCGATCGCCGCCAATCAGCAGCACATGGCCGAATTTGCCTTTATGAGAAGCAGGCGCCCGCCAAGCCAGGCGCGGCAGGTTGCCGGCATTCAGACGACGCGCACTGATCGGCGCGCCCCCAAGCAGCTGCGGATCGGCATGCAAGTCGTTGAACACGAGTTCGCCCACCACATCCGCCGCATCACCGGTGAACAAACCCACTTTCAAACCGATGAACGTTACGGTCAGGTCGGCACGTACCGCATGAGCGAGAACGCGCCCGGTATCGGCGCTCAGCCCGGAAGGGATATCCACCGCGGCCACGGGCAGACCGCTGGCATTGATCGCAGCAATGGCACTGGCATACGGCTCACGCACGTCGCCGCTCAGACCCGTACCGAGCAGGGCGTCGAGTACGACACCGCGCAATTCGGACTGCGCGCTCCATGCTTCAATGGAGACTTTTTCAGACACGGCCTCGGCATGGGCCAGGCCGGCATCGCCTTGCAACCGTTGCGGATCGCCCACTGCCAATACACGTACCGTCCATCCGGCGCGCCGGGCCAGCACCGCCACCAGATAGCCATCACCGGCATTGTTGCCCTGCCCCGCCAACACGCTCAATTCGTTCGCCGATGGCCACTGTCGCACCAGTGCTCGCCAGGTCGCACGCGCCGCGCGTTGCATCAATTCGAAGCCGGGCGTGCCGGCCGCGATCAGGCTCGCATCAAGCCCTCGGACCTGTGCGGCGCTGTACAGCGCGTCGGGTAAATCATCTTTAGTGTGCGGCATGCGTCTTCAGGCTCCGATGTCTGGCAGAATTATACGCACCTCAGCTCCGGTTTCTCTCGCCTCATGCCCGCTATTACTACAGATCTGCCCGCTCTCGCCCAATCCATCAAGGACTGGGGTCGCGAGCTGGGCTTTCAGCAAGTCGGCATCAGCGGCCTCGACCTGGGCGAGCATGAGCAGCATCTGGAGCGCTGGCTCGAGGCCGGCTACCACGGCGAAATGGACTACATGGGCGCCCACGGCAGCAAACGCTCGCATCCGGAAGAACTGGTGCCGGGCACATTGAGAGTCGTTTCCCTGCGCATGGATTACCTGGCAGGCGACACGCAAATGGCGCAAATGCTCGCCCAACCGGAAAAAGCCTACGTCTCGCGTTATGCCTTGGGCCGCGATTACCACAAATTGATCCGCAAACGCGTGCAACAACTGGCGGAAAGGATTCAAGCCGAAATCGGCCCGTTCGGCTTTCGCGCCTTTGTCGACAGTGCGCCCGTTCTGGAAAAAGCCATCGCTGAACAAGCCGGCCTGGGCTGGATCGGCAAGAACACTCTGGTCTTGAATCGCAAGGCCGGCAGTTATTTCTTCCTCGCAGAGCTGTTCGTTGATTTGCCGCTGCCGGTAGACCCGCCTCACGCCACCGAACATTGCGGGCGTTGCAGCGCCTGTCTCGACATCTGTCCGACCAACGCCTTCGTCGGCCCCTATGTGCTGGACGCCCGACGCTGCATTTCCTACCTGACCATCGAACTCAAAGGCGCGATCCCCGAAGACCTGCGACCGCTGATCGGCAATCGAGTGTTCGGTTGCGATGACTGTCAGATCGTCTGTCCGTGGAACCGCTTCGCCCGGCCGTCCGGCGAAAGCGACTTCAAGCCGCGACACAACCTGGACAACGCTCAATTGGCCGACCTGTTCATGTGGGACGAGGATAAATTCCTGAGCAGCACCGAAGGCTCACCCTTGCGCCGCACCGGTTACGAAAACTGGCTGCGTAACCTGGCGGTGGGCCTGGGCAACGCGCCTTCAACGATTCCGGTGCTGGAGGCGCTGAAAGCACGGCGAGATCACCCGTCTGAATTGGTCCGCGAGCATGTCGAGTGGGCGTTGAAACAACACGGCCTCCCGTAGGAGCGAGCCTGCTCGCGAAAAACTTGAGCACGCCACGGGGTGTCGGGTTTATAGCGTTATCGTTAACGACCATCGCGAGCGAGCTCGCCCCTACAGGGGATCGCCTCAGGGCTCGTCGTTGTAGACGAACTTGGGCATTTCCCAGTGAAAACGGATCGCCAACAAGCGCAGCAGGAAACCGCCGAACAGGGTGATCAGAATCGACTGCTCTCCGGGTAAATTCAGATAAAGACAGAGCATGTAGCACCACGCCGCAGCGAACGAGACGCTGGCGTAGAGCTCCCGGCGGAAGATCAGCGGAATATCGTTGCAGAAAATATCCCGCAGGATGCCGCCGAATACTCCGGTGATCACCCCGCTGACCGATGCGACCAGCATGCCGTGGCCCATTTCCAGGGCGGTCATGCAGCCGATCAGGGTGAATGCCACCAGACCGACGGCATCAAGCACCAGAAACAGCGAACGCAAGTGACGCATCCAGCGCGCCGTGAACACCGTGAACATCGCCGCGATGGAGGTCAGCACCAGGTATTCCGGGTGCTTGACCCAAGTCAGCGGGTAATGCCCCAGCAACACATCACGCACCGATCCCCCGCCCAGTGCCGTGACGCACGCGATCAGCACCACGCCAAACCAGTCCATGCCGCGACGCCCCGCGGACAGAGCGCCAGTCATGGCTTCGGCGGTGATGGCAATCAGGTAGAGCATCAACAACATGGTGGCGGTCCTTGCAGAAAGGCGCGCAGTCTACTGACTTCACCCAAGCACCAAAAGAGGGCGCAACTCTCTGGAGCCGGCTTGCCGGCGAAAGCGTCCTCAAGGGCCCCTCACTGGCAAGCCAGCTCCTATAGATCGGGTTTAAGGCTCAGGCCTTGATGAAATGCTTGCGGTAGTGCTGCAACTCGGCAATGGACTCGCGAATATCGTCCAGGGCCAGGTGGGTGCTGCCTTTCTTGAAGCTGTCACGCACGTCCGGCGCCCAGCGCGCGGCCAGCTCTTTGAGTGTGGACACGTCGAGGTTGCGGTAATGGAAATAGCTTTCCAGGGATTTCATGTGGGTATAAAGGAAGCGACGGTCCTGGCAGATGCTGTTGCCACAGATCGGCGACTTGCCTTTCGGCACCCACTTCTCGAGGAAGGCGATGGTTTCGGCTTCGGCTTCGGCCATGCTGATGCGGCTCTCGCGCACGCGCTGGGTCAGCCCGGAACCGCCGTGTTGACGGGTGTTCCACTCGTCCATGCCGGCGAGGACTTCGTCGCTGTGATGGATGGCGATCACCGGACCTTCAGCCAGCGTGTTCAGATCACTGTCGGTGACGATGGTGGCCATTTCGATGATGACGTCGGTATCAGGGTTCAGACCGGTCATTTCCAGGTCGATCCAGATCAGATTCTGCGGGTTTTGCATGTGTCGGCTCCTAGGCAATGCTGCGCAGTTTAGCCTAGGCCGGTGGCCGGGCGTGCTAAACTCGCGGCCGTTTTACCTAATCGCTGCATTATTGATACGGAACACCCATGGCCAAACGCCAACTCAATCGTCGTCAAAACTGGCGCATCGAAAAGATTCAGGGCGAACGCGCTGCCCGCGCCGCCAAACGCGAGTCCTCGGCTGTCGAGGCACTTGAGGGCGGCGATCTGGGCCCGGAACAGCACGGTCTGGTGATCGCGCACTTCGGCGTGCAAGTCGAAGTCGAGGCCGTGGATGGCGAACAGGCCGGTGAGGTTTTCCGTTGCCACCTGCGCGCCAACCTGCCGGCACTGGTGACCGGCGACCGCGTTGTCTGGCGCGCCGGCAATCAGGGCATCGGCGTGATCGTGGCGCAATTGCCACGCAACACCGAACTCTGCCGTCCGGACAGCCGTGGTCAGCTCAAGCCGGTCGCCGCCAACGTCGACATGATCGTGATCGTCTTCGCTCCGCTGCCCGAGCCCCATGCCAATCTGATCGACCGCTATCTGGTCGCGGCCGAGCATGCCGGCATCAAGCCGCTGCTGTTGTTGAACAAATTCGACCTGATCGACGAGCACAACGCCCCGGCATTGAACGCCTTGCTCGCGGTTTACCGCACGCTAGGTTACCCGGTACTGGAAGTGTCGGCGCACCATGGCAACGGCATGGAACAACTCCAGCAGCAATTGGACGGTCGCATCAGCGTGTTCGTCGGCCAGTCCGGTGTCGGCAAGTCGTCGCTGGTCAACAGCCTGCTGCCCAACGTCGAAACCCGCGTCGGCCCGCTGTCCGAGCTGTCCGGCCAAGGCACGCACACTACCACTACCGCTAGACTGTTCCACTTCCCCGGTGGCGGTGAGTTGATCGACTCCCCCGGCATCCGTGAATTCGGCCTTGGCCATGTCAGCCGTGCCGATGTCGAAGCCGGTTTCATCGAGTTCAACGACCTGCTCGGCACCTGCCGCTTCCGCGACTGCAAGCACGACCGCGAGCCCGGATGCGCCCTGCTCAAGGCTCTGGAAGATGGCCGCGTTCAGCAACAACGAATGAACAGCTACCGCTCGATCATCGCCAGCCTGCCGGAAAACGGCTACTAAACAGAGGCACCGACCGCCCTGCCCCCTCGGGGACGGGCGGTCGCTCGTTTCCGCCTACAAATACCCATCCGCCTTACACGTCAGACGCCTCTGTAAGACGCCCATCCAAGCACTTGCAGGACATTTCTGATTCGCCGCGCAAGCCTTGTTAGCGCTCCTCAATTGCATACATTCGAGCCCTCTTCGCATTCAGGCGACACCGAGGGACACCCATGCAAACCTACCACCTGTTCATCAGCCATTCGTGGAACTACTCCGATGCCCACGACAGACTGGTAAAACTGCTCACCGCGCACCCGACCTTCACCTTCAAGAATTTTTCAGTCCCCCCACACAACCCAATCGTTGGCGCACAAACCGACAAGCAACTTGAGCTGGCCATTGAAAACAAAATCCGACCTTGTTCGGCGGTGCTGATCATGGCCGGGATGTATTCGGCCTATAGCAAGTGGATCAACAAGGAGATCGAAATCGCCAAGCGCATGGGCAAGGTGATCATCGCGATCAAACCCTTCGGCGCCGAGCGTATTTCGACGGTGGTACGGGACGCCGCACATGCCGAATGTGCGTGGAACACCAACAGCATCGTCAGTGCCATTCGCCAGCACACGGCGGTGTAACCATGCGCAAGGGACTGTTTATCGGCATTAACAACTACACCCATGTGTCCCAGTTGAGTGGCTGCAACAACGACGCCATGGCCATGGCCTCGGTGTTGAAGACCGACGCCAATGGAGATCCGAACTTCAAGAACATCGTGCTCACTTCCGCCGAAGACTACTTGAGTCGCGAAAAGCTCGAAGACCAGATCCGTGAACTGTTCTCCGGTGACTGCAATGTCGCGCTGCTGTATTTCGCCGGCCACGGCAGTTTCGACCTCGATACCGACGAAGGCATGCTGATTCCTCAGGATTACAAATCCGCGAAGGACGGCATCCGGATCAGCGACATCCTGAACTGGGCGAGCAAAGCCACGAAAATCAAAAACAAGGTGATCATTCTCGACTGCTGCCAGGGTGGGTCGGCCGGCGAAACACGCGTATTGCGCAGCGAAGGCAGCGTGATTGGCGAGGGCATGACCATTCTGACGGCATGCAAAAAAGAACAGCCGGCGATGGAAGGTGCCGGTCACGGAGTCTTCACCGGTTTACTGCTTCAGGCATTACATGGCGGTGCCGCGAATATCCTAGGCAAAATAACCCCCGGCAGCCTCTATTCATTCGTCGACAACGCCCTCGACGCCTGGGAGCAGCGGCCGGTGTTCAAGACCAATGTCTCGCAGTTCATTTCATTGCGCGAAGTTTCGCCACTGATCCCCAAGGAAATACTGCGCAAACTGCCCGAGTGGTTCCCCGAGGCGGAGTCGGTCTACCCCCTCGCCCCCACCTTCGAGCCCACCGAGCCCGAATTCAATCCGGAGCAAGGCGAAGTCTTCGCCCAACTGCAAAAGTGCAACCGTCACAGCCTGATCGAACCGGTGGACGCCGAACACATGTATTACGCCGCCATTCACTCCACCGGCTGTCGCCTCACCGCCCTCGGCGCCTATTACCGTGAACTCGCGATCAAAGGACACTTCTGATGCCTGTGTTTATCAGCTACCGCCATATGGACCGCCCCTATGCGATGAACATCAACAGCCGTCTGATGCAGGCCAATATCAAGACCTACCTCGATGTACTGGACCCAGAATCCCAGACCACCGATGACATTACCGGGGTCATCACCCGCAACATCAGCGAATGCACGCATCTGCTGGCGGTGGTGTCGGAAAAGACGGCGTTGTCATGGTGGGTGCCGTTCGAAATCGGCGAGGCGACTATTACCAACCGGCGTATCTGCTCGTTCAAGACCGGACCGACAGAACTGCCGCTGTACCTCGATAAATGGCCGAAACTGACGCGTGAACAGGACATCGACTTTTTCATTGATGCCTATCGCAATGAAGTGACACTCAAACGCTCGATGGCGCTGGATTCGGTCACCGGCAACGAATCCATGCGAAGCGTCAACAGAACGAACGCCGATCGATTTCATACTGATCTCAAATCCAGAATTATTCGCGGATTCTGAAGCCGATATCACTTGGCTTGTATGAATGAACGACACCTGGAAAAATTTAAAGGGAATGACCTCATCAAGAGATGTGGGGCGTTATTTCAGCCCCACCACCGAAAACAGCCTCATTAGTTGACGGGCTGCCATTTACAGTAATCGCTTACTCCCGTCACCGAACCTTTCCTGTTTCGCCCCCCCGGCCAAACTGCATACCTATAGCCGATCCAAAGACTATAAAGCTCACTTATTACCACTCGATCTAACAACCTGTCAGATATGACAGTAGATGAAAGCAAAAGCCTCATTGATTATGTTGCCTGAGGAATGCAAATAGCATTGATAAAGCCGGATGCAGTGTTTACCGGCCACTTATCTTAATTGCTCCCTGGACCTTACGAGCAGAATCAATAGATCGCCGGCATCCCGCCTTTTAAATTCGCAAGAGCACTTACATATGAACATCAAGGAATTAGATAAAAAACATAACGTTCGAAAAATGACCGGCCACGTGTCGGCCATGATGAAAATGTCTATCGCTGACTTTCGCTTCGAGTCATATTTCTTACATGGCAACACCAACAATGAACATCGTTACATTAACGCCTCAAGCCAAAACGGCGAACACATCTTATTTGTCATCCCGGCAGGCTGGGGCCAAGGACCTCATATTTTAACGCCCGACTCAAACGTCATCAGATTTGAGCCAGGCAAGGGCTTACCGAACGATCCAGAATCGTGGTATGCACAACGAGGGGAATTGTTCATTACCAATACTAGCGAGACGTCTTTTTCAGGCACTTTTAACTGTTACAGATACACCAATGAAGACAAACCTGCGTTAATCGGCGGTACTTTTATGATTAATTTTACATCGATAGCAAAATAGCTTGATTCTTATCGAAAAACGCCGGGTTCATTGCCAGTACGCAGCTGAAAAAAACCCGTATCGAAAGATACGGGTTTTTTAGTGCCCTCAAAACTGAATGACGTCACCCCAAAATTGTCTCTTCCTTTCGTGGAAATTACGGTTTCACAGGCGGAGCACCGGGTTCAACCTTTTTTGGCGCCGGATCATCAAACAGGTTCAGTCGCTGGCGAAGCTCATGTGCCGGCAGCGGTTCCTTGTCCGCCGGCAACGCATTCGGGTCGGTTGGCGTGGCCGGTGCGGCGTCGGGAGCCGTCGAACCTTGCGGCGCATCAGGTGCAGGTTCGGCACCTTGCGAGCCTTCGATGGCACGCTGGGCTTTCTTCGTCAGCACGATGATGTCGATACGGCGATTGACCGGATTGAACGGATGTTCACGATCAAACAGCGCCGATGAGGCGTAACCCACGACACGCGCCACTTGCTGATCCGGATAGCTGCCCGCGACCAGCGCACGGCGAGCGGCGTTTGCACGGTTGGCCGAGAGCTCCCAGTTACCGAAATCGCCGGTGCCGGTGTACGGCTTGGCATCGGTGTGGCCGCTGATGCTGATCTTGTTCGGTACCGCTTTGATCGTGTCAGCCATGGCCAGCAGGATATCTTCGAAATATGGCTTCAGACGGGCTGAGCCCGAGTCGAACATCGGCCGGTTTTCGGCGTCCACGATCTGGATGCGCAAACCGTCCGGAGTGATCTCGAACATGATCTGGTCTTTGAATTTCTGTAGCTGCGGATTCTCTTCGACCTTGTTCTGCAGCTCTTGCAGCAACAGTTCGAGACGTTCCTTCTCGACCATCTCGGCCATGCCTTCGACCTGATCGGTATCGACAGTGACCTTGTCCGGCTGCGGCTGGGACTTCACCTCGGGGTTGAGGGTTTTTTCCGGCGCCAGGGTCGGCGTGCCGCCCAGATCGATGATGTATGGCGTGCCGCTTTCGGAGAAGCCGATCGGGTCCTTGAAGTAACCGGCGATGGCGATCTTCTGCTCCGGTGTTGCCGTGGACAACAGCCACAACACCAGGAAGAACGCCATCATCGCCGTGGCGAAGTCGGCGAAGGCGATTTTCCAGGCGCCCCCGTGATGCCCACCGGCGTAGCGCTTGACGCGCTTGATGATTATCGGCTGATTGTTCTCCATGACTTAGCGACCGCGAACCGCTTGTTCCAGCTCGGCGAAGCTAGGACGGTGCGCCGGGTACAGAACCTTGCGTCCGAACTCCACGGCCAGCGATGGCGGCATGCCGGAAGCCGAGGCGACCAGCGAGGCCTTGATGGCTTCGTAGACGTTCAGTTCTTCCTTGGCATCGTGGGCCAGGGAATGGGCCAACGGGCCGAAGAAGCCGTAGGCGGCGAGAATACCGAAGAAAGTACCGACCAGTGCCGCACCCACGTGCAGGCCGATGGACTTCTGGTCACCTTCACCCAGGGACGCCATGGTCACCACGATACCCAGTACCGCCGCGACAATACCGAAACCGGGCATGGCGTCAGCGATGCCGTTCACCGCGTGGGACGGATGCTCCAGGTCTTCCTTGAGGCTGAACAGTTCCATGTCGAACAGGCCTTCAAGCTCGTGGGGAGCCATGTTGCCGGAAGACATGATGCGCAGGTAATCGCAGATGAACGCGGTCATGCGCTCATCCTTCAGGACCGCCGGGTACTTGGCGAAAATCGGGCTCGCGGCGGCATCTTCGATGTCACCTTCGATCGCCATCATGCCTTCACGGCGGCTCTTGTTGAGAATCTCGTAGATCAGGCCCAGCACTTCAAGGTAGAAGCCATGGTTGAAACGCGAACTGAACATGCTCAGGGACTTCTTGAGCACGTGCATCGTCATGTAGCCAGGGTTGGCCTGCAGGAACGCACCGAGGGCCGCGCCGCCGATGATCATCACCTCGAAAGGCTGGATCAGGGCTGCAATTTTGCCGTGGGAGAGCACGTATCCGCCGAGCACGCTCGCGAATACGACGATGATGCCGATAATTTTAGCCATAGGTAGGAGAGCACTTACTGAGTCGGGTTCAAGGTCATATTCGGAAGTTAAAAAATCTCTTCTTCTACTTATCGGCAAAACTGCGCCAGACTATAGCCAGTTCAGGCGAAAAGCCAATTTGACCCGCTCCGGGCACAGTTAACGCTGACGATGATCGCCTCCCGACATGCCTAACGAAACGAACGTTCCAACTCCAAAACCGACCACTCTCGAAGGCTGGGTCAAGCTTCTCGATGGCGTGCGCCTGCCGGTTCCACAAGCCAGTCACGACCGCGTCTGGCGGGCCATTCGCGACCAACGCAGCTCGTTGCGCGACATCGCCGAATTGATGCAGGAAAGCCCGGCCCTGGCCTTGAGCGTGATTCGCGAAGCCAACCGACACACCCATGGCAGCATGACCGAGCCGGCGGAAAACCTTGAGGTCGCGATCAATCGCCTCGGCCTCAAACGCACCGAAGAACTGCTCGACCGGTTGCCTGTACTGCCTCAGGCCGATATTCCGAAAGCACTGCGTCAGTTGCAGATGATCAGCCAGCACGCCACGCAACAGGCCAACGGTTTTTTTGCCGGTCGCCTGGCGCGCCTGTGGCAGGACATCCATTGGGGCAGCCTGCTGTTTCTGTCGCCGCTATGGCCATTGGCGCTCACGCATCCGCAATTGCTTGAAGACTGGGAACTGCGGGTCATCCATAAAGGCGAGTCGGCGCGCAAAGTCGAAAAGCAATTGTTTGGCGTACGCCTGCTGGAAATCGGTCAGGCCCTGACGGACATCTGGCGCCTGCCGATCTGGGTGCAGCAGGGCTACCGTCTGCTGCTCACCGAGCAACGGGAACTGGTGAAGGTTCTGCGCATTGCCCGCGACAGCGAGCATCCATTGCGGCAACAGAACCGCCTCGATGACGATCCGACCCTGCGCCGCTGGCTCAATCAACCGGCCAACACCGTGTTGCTGGCCAACGGCCTGGCACTGTCGGCGCAACAAGCCTGGGACAGTCCGCACAGTCAGCGGTGGCAGTATCTGACCAGCCTTTACCTGCAGATACCGATGGACGAAGTGCAACAGCAACTGCACCAACAGGCAGCCAACAGCGCGCGCCATCACGCCATGCCGGACCTTTGGCACCCCGCCGAATCGCTGATTTGGCCGTGGGGCATGAATCGCATCCACGCCAGCTTGTTGCCTGCGGCGGCGCCCACCGCCGAGGACCTGGCGAAATGGCGTAAACAATGTGCCGAGCTGCTGTTCGAGCCCAGTCGTTTCACCAATGCCATGCACTTGACCATCGCCGCCCGGGACGCCTTGGTCGCGTGCGGCATGCGTCGCGTCATGATCCTGATGGCCGACCGCACCCACGCCAACCTGCGAGTGCACCAAACGGCGGGGTTGCCCAAGGAAGTGGCGGCGATGAATTTCGCAGTCAGCCAGAGTACCGTGCTGCAGCGCCTGCTTTCACAACAGGCCCAGGTACGAATCAACCCGACCAACAACGCGCAATTTTCAGCCCGACTGCCCAATGGCCTGCGCGCGCAGTTCAGCGGCGAGCACCTGCTGCTGCGCTCGCTGGTCAACAATGGTCGGGTGATCATGATTGTCGTGGCCGATCAGGGCGGCGGGCCGTTTTCGGAAATCACCGTGCAAGCCTTTGGCAAAACGGCGCAGTGCATCGAGAAAGCACTGCAAAACTTTAGCCGCCGCGGCCAATAGCGCTGCGCTACAATCCTCCCTTTTGTGCCCTGGAGACCTCACATGTCTGACTTCTCTGGCTTGCCGCTGGTGATCGAACCGAGCGACTTGCTCCCTCGCCTCGACGCCCGTGATCTGATCCTGGTGGACCTGACCAGCAGCGCCCGCTACACCGAAGGGCATATTCCCGGTGCACGGTTTGTCGACCCAAAACGCACACAGCTCGGGCAGCCGCCGGCGCCCGGGCTGATGCCGCCGCAAGCGGCACTCGAAGCGTTGTTCGGTGAACTGGGGCACAATCCCGACGCGGTCTACGTGGTTTACGACGACGAAGGCGGCGGTTGGGCCGGGCGTTTTATCTGGCTTCTGGATGTCATCGGCCACAGCAAATACCACTATGTCGACGGCGGCCTGACGGCCTGGCTGGCAGAAGGCTTGCCCATGTCGATCCAGGTTCCCGCTCCTGCGGGCGGCCCGGTTGCATTGACCTTGCATGACGAACCCACTGCCACTCGCGAATACCTGCAATGCCGCCTCGGCGCTGCCGACCTGGCGATCTGGGACGCGCGCGGGCCGCTGGAGTACTCCGGCGAAAAAGTCCTGGCGGCCAAGGGCGGACACATTCCTGGCGCGGTCAATTTCGAATGGACCGCCGGCATGGACAAGGCCCGCAACCTGCGTATCCGCACCGACATGCCGCAGATCCTCGAACAACTCGGGATCAGCAAAGACAAAGAAGTGATTACCCACTGCCAGACTCACCACCGTTCTGGCTTCACCTATCTGGTGGCCAAGTCCCTCGGTTATCCGCGGGTCAAAGGCTACGCCGGCTCTTGGGGCGAATGGGGCAACCATCCCGACACCCCTGTAGAGATTTAAGGTTTTTAAGGACAGTTAATGAACAAGCGTCTGTTTATCCTCAGCCAGTACCTGCTGCCCCACCACTTGCTCTCGCGACTGGCCGGCTGCATCGCCGAATGCCGCGTGCGCTGGTTCAAGAATGCGTTCACCGCATGGTTCGCCAAGCGTTATCAGGTGGACATGTCCCAGGCGCTGGTCGAAGACCTGACGGCCTATGAGCACTTCAACGCCTTCTTCACCCGCGCCCTGAAAGACGGTGCACGCCCCCTGGACCAGACTCCGGGCGCGATCCTCAGCCCGGCCGACGGCGCGGTCAGCCAACTGGGTCCGATCGAGCACGGTCGCGTGTTCCAGGCCAAGGGCCACAGCTTCAGCGTGCTGGAATTGCTGGGGGGCGATGCGGCCAACGCCGCGCCGTTCATGGGCGGTGATTTCGCAACCATCTACCTGTCGCCGAAGGACTACCACCGTGTGCACATGCCGCTGGCCGGCACTCTGCGCGAAATGGTCTACATCCCGGGCCGAATCTTCTCGGTCAACCAGACCACCGCCGAAAACGTCCCGGAACTGTTCGCCCGCAACGAGCGTGTGGCGTGCATCTTCGACACCGAGCGCGGGCCAATGGCCGTCGTGCTGGTGGGCGCGATGATCGTGGCATCGATCGAAACCGTATGGGCCGGCCTGGTGACGCCGCCGAAGCGCGAACTGAAAACCTTCCGCTACGACGAAGCCGCTCGTGCGCCGATCCATCTGGAAAAGGGTGCGGAACTGGGCCGCTTCAAGCTGGGTTCGACCGCTATCGTGCTGTTCGGGCCGGATCAAGTGAAGTGGGCTGAAGAACTGGCGGCGGGTTCGCCGGTGCAGATGGGCCAGGGGATGGGCTCACCGAAAGCCTGATAGACACCACCCGTGCAGGAGCAAGCCTGCTCGCGAAGAACGTGAGGGCGCCGCGGACATTCAGAATGCCCGCGTCATCGTTAACGTCCATCGCGAGCAAGCTCGCTCCTACAAGTGTTTTGCAGTGTTACAGCTGGCCGTCACGATCGCGGAAGCCCAGCAGATACAACACACCATCGAGTCCCAGGGTGGAAATCGCCTGCTTCGCCGACTGTTTGACCAGCGGCTTGGCGCGGAACGCCACGCCCAATCCGGCAATCGCCAGCATCGGCAAGTCGTTGGCGCCGTCGCCGACCGCAATGGTCTGCTCCAGACGCAAACCTTCCTTGTGCGCCAGTTCCTTCAGCAGATCAGCCTTGCGCTGCGCATCGACAATCGGCTCGATCGCCACGCCGGTCACCTTGCCATCCACCACTTCCAGCTCATTGGCAAACACGTAGTCAATGCCCAGCTTGGCCTGCAATTGCTTGGCAAAGTAGGTGAAACCGCCCGACAGGATGGCGGTTTTGTAACCCAGGCGCTTGAGTTCGGCGAACAGGGTTTCAGCGCCTTCGGTCAGGCGCAGGGACGCACCGATGGAATCAAGTACGCCAACATCCAGACCTTTGAGCAACGCCAGACGCTCTTTGAAACTGGCGCGGAAGTCCAGTTCGCCGGCCATCGCCCGTTCGGTAATTTCCGAGACCTTGTCGCCCACACCGGCAGCCTTGGCCAGTTCGTCGATCACTTCGGCTTCGATCAGGGTCGAGTCCATGTCGAACACCGCCAGGCGACGGTTACGACGGAACAGCGAATCCTCCTGGAACGCGATGTCGACGTTCAGCTCCTGGGCGACGCTGAGGAATTCGGCGCGCAGCGCCTGCGGATCGGCCGCTTCGCCACGTACGGAAAACTCGATGCAGCCCTTGCCTTTATCCGCCGGTGTATCCAAAGGCATGCGCCCCGACAACCGATCGATGTGGTCGATGTTCAGGCCATATTTGGCGGTGATCGAACTCACGGCCTGCAATTGCCCGGCTGTCACTTTGCGGGTCAGCAGCGTCACGATGTGGCGCTTTTTGCCCTGGTTACCGACCCACTGCTGGTAATCCTCTTCGGACACCGGTGTGAAACGTACTTGTTGATCGAGCTCGTAGCCCTTGAACAGGATGTCCTTGAGCACCGACTTGCCTTGCTCAGTGTCAGGAATTTCAACCAGGATGCCGAACGACAGGGTGTCGTGGATCACCGCCTGACCGATGTCGAGAATGTTCACACCACCCTGGGCCAGAACGCCGGTAATGGCCGCAGTCAGACCGGGACGGTCGACTCCCGTGATGTTTATCAGGACGATTTCGCGCAAGGCGCACCCCCGCAAGTGGAAAAAAACCGCATTCTACCCACTTTCAGTGACCATCGGGCACCGTGAGCGCTTTGCCGGTCTAGACCCTGTCGCTATACTGCGCGTCAACTTCACGGATAAAAGAGCCGAGCTCAAGTGAACCGGCCCACGCCAGTAAAAACCGACAACTTCTTCCTGCTGATCTTCCGTGCACTGCGCCACCGCCGTGTACCGATTGCATTGCGCATCGCCAGCCATAACGTGATCCTGGTCGCTCTGGCCCTGGTGATCTACGCCTGCGTGATGGGTTTGCAGTTCAAGCAGGCCATGCACGAGCAGGCAGACGCGCTGGGCGAAAGCCTGACCACGCAGACGGCCACCTCGGCCACCGAGCTATTGGTGTCCAACGACATCCTCAGCCTCAACGTGCTGCTCAACAACCTGACCAAGAACAAGCTGGTGGCCCACGCTGCTATCTATAGCGTGGATAACCGCATCCTCGCCGAAGCCGGTCAGCGCCCCAAGCACGGCCTGCTGGGCGAAGCCGAAGGCATGTACCAGAGCAAGATCACTTTCCAGGACGTGACCGCCGGTCAGCTGCGCATCAGCCTGGACATGGATCAGTTCCAGCAACCGATGACCATCAGCCTGCAAAGCATGGGCATCCTGAGCGCGATTCTGCTGGCCCTGTCCCTGGCCTTGAGCCTGCGCCTGGGTCGGCATATCTCCACGCCGCTCCTGCAATTGCGGGTGTGGTTGCGCAATATCGACGAATACACACCGGCCACCGAACGTCAGGACGAGATCGGCGATCTGGCTCGCCAGCTGCATGCCAACTTCGCACCGGAACCTGCCGAGCCAGAGCCTGTGCCGGAACCCGAGCCGGAAATGGATGACATCGACGACGCAGAGCCGGGCTTCGAAGTACGCAACCTGCGGGACCCAAGCTTTGACGAAAGCCGCCCGATGGCTGCGATGAAAGCGGCGCCACGACGCACCATCAGCACCGTCGAAGACGATGACGAAGATGCCTTCGCCGATTTGCTCGATGACTCGACAGACAGTGCACCGATTCCGGCCGCGCGACCTGTCGTTTCGAACGTGCCGCAGCACAGCGCCGTACTGGCGGTGCAACTGGGCTCCCAGGAGCAATTGCGGCGCCTGCCTCGTACCCGCCTGGAAGAACTGCTCAAGCGTTACCGTGACTGTCTCGACCAGGCTGCCTCGCTCTACGAGAGCGAACTGCACACCCTGAACGACGGCAGCACGCTGATGCTGTTCCATAGTGAAGACAGCGGCGACGATTACCTGACCAATGCCATTTGCTGTGGAGAGTTGCTGCGGGCGCTGGGCCATCAGTTGCAGATCGAAGTCGCCGACAGCGGCATCACCCTGCAATTGCAATTGGGCCTGACCCTGGGTGACGACCTGTTCGGCCTGAGCCAGATCGACCTGCTGCTGACGGACACCGCCCAGGACGCCCTGGCCTTGTCGCAACACAGCCGCAACCTGCTGCTGGTCGAGCGCAAGATCGGCGACGACGCGCTGATCCGCCAGCGTGCGCGGATCCGCCCGATTGCCAGCCCTGAAGGGGCTTGCTGCGTGGAGCGTTTGATGGAGCCTTATCCGTCGATGCTTGAGCGGCAGCTGGCGCGGATGCATGAACGCCGCGCATAACCCTTAAGCCCGCTGTGAAAAAGCCCGCAGATGATCCCTCGTCTGCGGGCTTTTTTGTTGTCCGTTGCGGCCTCATCGCGAGCAGGCTCGCTCCCACTGAGGACTTCGATCCAATGCAGGAGCGAGCTTGCTCGCGATGAGGTCAGCACTGAGTGCGAAGTTCTCCAACCAGCAGAAACAACAAGGCCCGCATCAACGCGGGCCTTGTTCAGATTCCATCCGGGCTTAGAAGCGGAACACTTCCATATCTGTCCGGATCGGCGCAGCCATCGGAATTTTCGGCTGTTTATCCTGTTCTGCCGCTGGCGCCGCAGGCTTGGCCGCCGGTTTTTTTGGCGCTTCGGCAATCGGTGGCTGGTTGGCCAACGGCTTGAGCGCGACAGACAGCTGTTCTGCCAGTCGCTGCAGCAAAACGCCCTGAGCCTGGACCTGGGCCGCCGTGGTACCGGCATGCTGCTCCTGCAGGTGAATGATGCGGTTATCGCGCACCTGACCACGGCGATCGATCAGACGCCATTGCGCATCGAGGATCGCCGGTTGCTTTTCACCCGAGTCCAGGCGCGTGATGGTCAGCAACACCTGAACATCCGGCGTGAAACCCGCGTTGGCGGGTGCCAGCACGACACGCTGGCTGTCCAGGCGCCCAGAGACCTGACGCAGCAATAGCTGGTCAATATCGGAAGACAGGCTACCGGCCCAGCGACCATCGAGCGAGGCTTGCAAGCTGCCGTCGGGCTGACGCTGCAACAGGGTTTCGCGTTGCAGGTAGTCAGCAACGGTTACCGGACCCAGCAAAACCGCCATGCCCGCGCTTTGCGCAGGCTGAACCGGACTTCCGCTGTCCAGTTGATACAGCGACACTGGCTGGTGAACGCTGCAACCCGCCAGGCCAAGAACGCCAGCGAGCATCAAAATAAAAGGAAGGCGCAGAGCAGTCATCGTCCCATCCAGGTGATCGCCACAAGGCTGACCACAGTGAAAATACTCAATAAATATGAAGAACGCTCGGCCACGCCGGCGCTTGAAAGGCCATATCATCCGTGAATATGCGTTCCGACTCCAGCGCGAAAGCGCCGATCTACGGGTTAAATCGTAGATCGAACGCTCTAGGGTGGCGTTCTTGACTACTTTCGCCTCCGCGAAAGTAGCCAAGAAAGCCCCCTAGACGCTTAATTGAGGTTTTCGACGAGCAGCGCATCTACCCGCTGGAAGCCACGTGGCAATTTGTTACCACGACGCCCACGCTCACCTTTGTAGTGTTCGAGGTCGTCCGCTTTCAGTGACAAGGTACGTTTTCCGGCCTGCAGCACCAGGGTGGCGCCCTCCGGCAGAACGGCGATGTCCGTCACATACTCTTCGCGACTGGCCACTCGCTCACCGGAAATCCCGATGATCTTGTTGCCTTTGCCCTTACCTAATTGTGGCAGATCGCTGATTTTGAAGATCAGCAGGCGACCTTCGGTGGTCACCGAAGCCAGCCAGTTCTGCTCACGATCAGCCACCGGACGCGGCAGGATCACCTTGGCGTTGTTCGGCAGGCTCAACAGGGCCTTGCCGGCCTTGTTCTTGGCCTGCAGGTCTTCACCCTTGACCACGAAGCCGTAGCCGGCGTCCGAGGCAATGACATACAGCGCATCATCCTCGGGCATCAGCACGCATTCAAAACTGGCCCCCGGCGGCGGTGTCAGACGGCCGGTCAGCGGCTCGCCCTGGCCACGGGCCGATGGCAACGTGTGCGCCGCCACCGAATAACTGCGACCGGTGGAGTCGATAAACACCGCAAACTGGTTGGAGCGCCCCGCCGCCAGGGCCTTGAAGCCATCCCCGGCCTTGTAGGAAAGCCCGGTGGCGTCGATTTCGTGCCCCTTGGCGGAACGAACCCAGCCTTTTTCCGACAGCACGACGGTCACTTTCTCGTTCGGCAGCAGATCGTGTTCGGTCAGGGCCTTGGCTTCGGCGCGCTCGACGATCGGCGAGCGACGGTCATCGCCGTAGGTTTCGGCGTCCTTGATCAACTCGGTGCGCACCAGCTTTTTCAGCTTGGCTTCACTGCTCAGCAAGGCTTGCAGCTTGGCTTGTTCCTTGAGCAGCTCATCTTGTTCGGCACGCAACTTCATTTCTTCCAGTCGCGCCAACTGACGCAAACGAGTATCGAGAATGTAGTCGGCCTGAATTTCGCTCAGGGCGAATCGCTCGATCAGTGCGGCTTTCGGATGTTCCTCGGTGCGGATGATGTGAATCACTTCATCCAGATTGAGGTAGGCAATCAGCAAACCGTCCAACAGGTGCAGGCGACGCTCGACCTTGTCGAGGCGGAATTGCAGGCGACGACGCACGGTCTGAACGCGGAATTCCAGCCATTCAACCAGCAAGGCCCGCAGGTTTTTCAGCTGCGGCTTGCCGTCCAGCCCGATGATGTTGATGTTGACCCGGTAGCTCGACTCCAGCTCGGTGCTGGCGAACAGGTGTTGCATCAATGCATCGTGATCAAAGTTTTTGCGGGTGCCCGGAATGATCACGATCCGGCATGGGTTCTCGTGGTCTGATTCATCGCGCAGATCGGCGATCTGCGGAGCCTTGGACGGCTTGGCCTGCATCATCGCGGCGATCTGCTCCAGCACCTTGGCGCCGGAAACCTGATGCGGCAGCGCGGTGACGATGATGTCGCCGTCTTCGATGTGGTACACGGCGCGCATGCGCACGGAACCGCGACCGGTTTCGTAGATTTTCAGCAGGTCGGCACGCGGCGTGATGATTTCCGCTTCGGTCGGATAGTCCGGGCCCTGGATGTGCTCGCAGAGCTGTTCGACCGTGGCCTTGGGCTCATCGAGCAAACGTACGCAAGCACTGGCGACTTCGCGCAGGTTGTGTGGCGGAACGTCAGTGGCCATGCCCACGGCAATACCGGTGGTGCCGTTGAGCAGGATATTCGGCAAACGTGCCGGCAACACCAGCGGCTCGTCGAGAGTACCGTCGAAGTTCGGCCCCCAGTCCGCAGTGCCCTGGCCCAGTTCGCTGAGCAGCACTTCGGAGTAACGCGACAACCGGGCCTCGGTGTAACGCATGGCGGCGAAGGACTTGGGATCGTCCGGCGCACCCCAGTTACCCTGACCGTCCACCAGCGTGTAGCGGTAGCTGAACGGCTGGGCCATCAGGACCATGGCTTCGTAGCAGGCCGAGTCGCCGTGGGGGTGGAATTTACCGAGCACGTCACCGACGGTACGCGCCGATTTCTTGTGCTTGGCGTCGGCGTCCAGTCCCAACTCGCTCATGGCGTAGATGATGCGCCGCTGGACCGGCTTCAGGCCGTCGCCGATATGCGGCAAGGCACGGTCCATGATCACGTACATGGAGTAGTTGAGGTAGGCATTTTCAGTGAAGTCAGCCAGCGAACGGCGTTCTACGCCGTCCAAGCTGTCTGCAAGGATATCGCTCATGCGGGCCTCATCAATTCGTTGTCTGGCGCAGCAGCATGGTGCCACCGCGCTGGGTAAATTCAAGTTTGTTCAATGCGCTCATGCCGAGCAGCACTTGATCGCCATGCAGGCCTGGCGCGACCAGTGCGCGCACATCACGCAACACGATGTCGCCCAGTTGCAGCCGGTCGATGCGGGTTCGATAACCCTCGCTCAGACCGTTGGCCGTGCTCAGGGTCACCCCGAAGCCTTTCTCCAGCTTCAGCCGCTCGGCCAGGCTGGCCGGGATCGACACGTCGGTCGCCCCGGTGTCGAGCATGAAATCCACCGGCTGACCATTGATATGGCCGCTGGCGACGAAATGCCCCTGGCCATTGCTGACCAGTTTCACTTCGATAAAACCTTCGCCCTGCTCCGAGCTCACCGCCACATTCGGGTTTTGCTGGCGCGCTTCCCACTGGCCAAAAAACCGCGTCGCCAGAAACAGTGCGGCGCACCAGGCCAGGACCATCAACACCCGACCGGCGCGCTTGCCCGGTGGCTGCCGGCTCATGGCTGGGCACTCCAGCCACCTTCAGGCGCAGCAAAGCGCCAGACGATCGGCCGTAACTCGCCATCGGCGCGGGCACCGAAGTTATTGTCGACACCGATCCAGGCACCGTCCGCGTCCACGATCAATGCCTCTTCCAGCCCGTAGTCCTGTGGATAACGACGATTTTCCTGCAACAGCTCGTCAGCATACGACCAGCAGCGTTCGACCCTGGCCGTCTGCGGGTCGCGCCGGCAGATCTGATAGGCATTGCGTTCCAGGGTAAACAGCTTGCCGTTGAACAACGACAGGTCGGAAAAGTCCCGGGGAACCGCTTTGGCCTTTGGAAACTGCGGCGGCTGCATCTCCTTGCCCCCTTCGCTCAGCAACACACAACCTCCGTCGCAGTCCCATACCGTCTGTTTGCGCTTGATCAGCAGCAATCCGCGGCTTTGGCGCTCGGCAGCGAGCCACATCTGATCACCTGCCGGATTGATCGCCAAGCCTTCGAACAACGCATTGAACTGCAACAGCATGCCGCTGGCCCGCGCTTCGCGAATCAGCATTGGCGAGATTTTCAGCCAGGTAGCAGGCCCCGTTGGCGGTACCTGCAACACGGCCGCATGGCCTTCGCTGACAATGTAACGATTGCCGACGCTGTCACAGGTGATGCCTTCGAAATCCAGGTCCCCGCCTCGCACGAACGACGCCGCCCAGGTCCGCGAACGCAATCCCCACGGCAAGCCGTTGTCCGGCACCACGGGCACATCGATACGCAAGGCTTCGGCGTGCCAGACACTGCCTTGGGTATTGAGCCGGTAGATCTGATCATCATCGCGATCGGAGACTGCCCACAGCTCCTTGCCGCACTGGGCCAGCCCGGACAGGTTGCCACCGCGCATGCCTTCGACGGCATGCTCGGACAGCAGACGCAACTGAGGTGCCGGCTCGGCAGACACCGTGATCGAGGTCAGCAGCAACGCACACGCCAGGGCAAAGCCCAGACGCATCAGCCCAGCACCTCGGCCAGGTTGCCTTTGGATTCCAGCCAGGTCTTGCGATCGCCGGCGCGTTTCTTCGCCAGCAGCATGTCCATGATTTCCGATGTCGCTTCGAAATCATCCAGCGTCAGTTGCACCAGGCGCCGGGTGTTCGGGTCCATGGTGGTTTCGCGCAACTGCGGCGGGTTCATTTCACCCAGGCCTTTGAATCGGGTGACCTGCGGCTTGCCACGCTTCTTCTCCGCCACCAGGCGATCGAGAATGCCATCGCGCTCGGCTTCGTCCAGGGCGTAGTAAATTTCTTTGCCCAGGTCGATACGGTACAGCGGCGGCATGGCGACGTAGACGTGGCCGGCATCGACCAGCGCCCGGAAGTGCTGGACGAACAGCGCACACAGCAGGGTCGCGATGTGCAGACCGTCGGAGTCGGCGTCGGCGAGGATGCAGATCTTGCCGTAACGCAACTGGCTCATGTCCGCCGCGCCTGGATCGACGCCGATGGCCACGGCAATGTTGTGCACTTCCTGGCTGGCCAGCACTTCGCTGCCGTCCACTTCCCAGGTGTTGAGGATTTTGCCGCGCAACGGCAGGATCGCCTGGAACTCTTTGTCCCGCGCCTGTTTGGCCGAGCCACCGGCGGAATCACCTTCCACCAGGAATAGCTCGGAACGCATCGGGTCCTGCCCGGCGCAGTCGGCGAGCTTGCCCGGCAGGGCCGGCCCCTGGGTGATACGCTTGCGCTCGACTTTCTTGCTGGCCTTCAGGCGACGACCGGCGTTGTTGATCGCCAGTTCCGCCAGGAGCATCCCGGTTTCCGGGTTGGCATTGAGCCACAGGCTGAACGCATCCTTGACCACACCGGAAACGAACGCCGCCGCTTCACGGGACGACAAGCGCTCCTTGGTCTGGCCGGAGAATTGCGGCTCCTGCATTTTCATCGACAGTACGAAAGCGATGCGTTCCCAGACGTCTTCCGGCGCCAGCTTTACCCCGCGCGGCAACAGGCTGCGGAATTCGCAGAACTCGCGCATGGCGTCGAGCAAGCCCTGGCGCAGGCCGTTGACGTGGGTGCCGCCCTGGGCGGTCGGGATCAGGTTGACGTAGCTTTCCTGTACCGCGTCGCCACCCTCGGGCAACCACAGCAGCGCCCAGTCCACCGCTTCCTTGTTACCGGCCAGGCTGCCGCAGAAGGGTTCGTCCGGCAGGCGTTCGAATTCGCTGACCGCATCGACCAGGTAGGAGCGCAGGCCATCTTCGTAATGCCATTCGACTTTTTCGCCGGTGGCCTTGTCTTCAAAACTGACCAGCAGCCCCGGGCACAGAACGGCCTTGGCCTTGAGCACATGCTTGAGGCGACTGATGGAGAATTTCGGTGAATCGAAGTATTTCGGGTCGGGGGCGAAGAACACGCTGGTGCCGGTGTTGCGCTTGCCCACCGTCCCGATGATTTCCAGCTCGGTTTTCTTGTAACCGTCGGCGAAGGTCATCTGGTATTCGTTGCCGTCACGCTTTACACGTACCCGGACTTCGGTCGACAAGGCGTTGACCACCGAAATACCCACCCCGTGCAGACCGCCGGAGAACTGATAGTTCTTATTGGAAAACTTGCCGCCCGCGTGGAGTTTGGTGAGGATCAGTTCGACGCCGGAAACGCCTTCTTCCGGGTGGATGTCCACCGGCATGCCGCGGCCGTCATCGCTGACTTCCAGCGAGTGATCGGCGTGCAGGATGACCTGCACCGATTTGGCATGCCCGGCCAAGGCTTCGTCGACGCTGTTGTCGATGACTTCCTGGGCGAGGTGGTTTGGCCGAGTGGTGTCGGTGTACATGCCGGGGCGCTTGCGCACCGGGTCGAGGCCCGAGAGGACTTCGATGGCGTCTGCGTTATAAGAGCTAGCGCTGGGAGTGGCCATAGGGTCTCGTCGTCAGTGATTCAATGAAAAAGGGGCAACGGTTCACAGTGCGCTGAAATCAATCGCCTGGTACAAATCTGCGCCTATGCCGGCAAAGCTCAGCATGGCCGGAAGTTGCTCGGCAAAACCCTGGAAACCATGGTCGCCGCCCGCCTGGATACGCAAGGCACAGGCTCGGTAATACTGCTGGGCGAGGCGATAGTCCAGCGTTTCGTCACCGGTCTGCAACCACACCTGATAGCGCTGTGGATCCTGTGGGGCGGGCACTTCCAGCTCGGCCAGGGCCGTCACATGGTCGTGGCTCAGCTCCCAGGTCTCATCGGTATACAGGTTTTTCTGCGGCCCCAGAAACCCGTCGAACATCCGGTGCGGACTGACGGCAGGGTTGATCAACAGGGCTTTGAGGCCATGGCGTTCGGCCAAGTGAGTCGCATAGTAGCCGCCGAGTGAGCTGCCGACCAGCAGTGGCCGTCCCAGCGCCTCAATCGCTTGTTCCAGCTGACCGATGGCTTCACGGGGATGGTGATGCAAGGCCGGCACGCGCAGTTGGTCACTCAAGCCCAGACGCTCCATCACTTCGCTCAACTGAGTGGCCTTTTTCGACGCAGGCGCGCTGTTGAAACCGTGGATATAAAGGATCGAGCCGGACATTTGAACTCCCTGTGCGTCGGGTAAAGAGGCGCAGTTTACAGGGACTTGGGCACGTTGGGTGCCGATGAATGCGATCCTTGTGGGAGCTGGCTTGCCAGCGAAGAGGCCGTCACCTTCAACATCCATGTCGTTTGACAGTGCGCTTTCGCCAGCAAGCCAGCCCCTGCAAGGTGCCTCAATAGCCGTTGGAGCCGTAATCGATCTGGAAGTCGAAACCAGTGACCCGTTCCACAGCGGTTTCGAGCTGGCCATCCGGCAATAACCGCAACCAACGATACCCCGGCGCTTGCTCTGTGACCTTGAAATCATCGCTGCCCGGTTCGAACTGAATGCAGGTCGAGGGCGAAGCAATCAAACGCACATCGTTGCGCCATTGATCGACTTCCTGATGCACATGCCCCCACAGCACGGCGCGTACCTGTGGAAAACGATCCAGCACAGCAAACAAAGCCTCGGGATTACGCAGCCCGATCGGCTCCATCCACGCACAATCGATCGATACCGGATGGTGGTGGAAACACACCAGGTGATGGCGCTCCGGCGCTTCACTCAAGGATTGCGCCAGCAACTGCAACTGCTCGTCCTGCAAATACCCCGGCACCGAGCCCGGCACCGCTGAGTCGAGCAGCGTGACCCGCCAGTTGCCGATGTCGACCACCGACTCCAGCAACGCGCTCTGCACCGCCGCTTCAGCCATGATCAGCGGCTCGTCATGATTGCCGGGAATCCAGCGCGCTGGCGCATCGAGCTGCCGGGTCAAGTCGCGAAACTGCTGGTAAGACTCCAGCGTGCCGTCCTGAGACAGATCACCCGTGGCCAGGATCAGGTCGATCTGCGGCTGCTGCTCGCGTACCAGCTCGATGACTTTCTGCAGGCTGTCGCGGGTATTCATGCCCAGCAGCGTGCCCTCCGCCTCGGCGAACAGATGGCTGTCGGAAAGTTGCACCAGCAACGCCGTATCGGCGGCACTCAATGTGGATACGCTCGGCAAGGTGTTCTCCCAGGGCGTGATCACGGGATTGGATGAATGGCGCAATTATGCTGGGGGACGATCGAAAGGGGAAATCCGCGAACCTGACACAGTTCACAACTGCGGCTCACAATTAACTAACGCACGACTTCGTACTCGTGCCCCAACGCCAGGCAATGGCTCAACCACTCGCCCAGAAACATGTTCAGCTGGGCCTTTTCATCCGGCTGGTGCATCGAGGCATTCGGGTAAGGATAGATGCCACGAAAGCGTCGCGCATGTTCGGCGCTGACCACTTCGGCCATGCACGCGTCGTGATAGACCTGCACTTCCAGTTGCGGCACCGGCAGCCACGGCAGGCTGTGTTCCTGGCGAACTTGCAGGGTCGTGGTGTACGGGCAGACTTGCAGCACTTCCAGCGCCAGCACCCCGAGCATCTGGTCGCCATGGGTCACGGCGATGCGTCGCGCGGCAGGCTCGCTGCGCATGTCCGGCAGCAGTCGCATCAGGCGCGCGTAGTTCGCCTCGCAGGACGCTTGCAGCCCCACCAGATCGACCCGATAGCGATCGCGCAGCTTGTTTACAACCATAACCCCCTCACTTCAACGCGATTCAAAGCCAGCCATTGCAAGGCAATGATGCTTGGTGCGTTGGCAATACGTCCGTCGCGCACGGCTTGCAGGGCATCTTCAAAGGCCCAGACCGAAACGCGGATATCTTCTGCTTCTTCCTCCAGCCCATGCAGGCCGCCGACCCCGGTTGTCTCGCAACGCCCCAGGTACAAATGCACGAATTCATTGCTGCCGCCCGGCGATGGAAAATATTTGGTCATCGGCCACAGCGCCCCGAATACAAGCCCAGCTTCCTCCTGCCCTTCGCGGTGAGCAACTTCTTCCGGTATTTCTTCCTTGTCGATCAGACCAGCGACCAGTTCGATCAACCAGGGATTGTCGGTCTTGCCCATGGCGCCGACGCGGAACTGCTCGATCAGCACCACTTCGTCGCGCTGCGGATCGTAAGGCAACACGCACACCGCATCGTGGCGCACGAACACTTCACGATTGATCTCGCGGCTCATGCCACCGGCGAACAGCTCGTGGCGCAAGTGCACGCGATCGAGCCTGTAGAAGCCCTGATAGCACTTTTCGCGCCGAACGATATCAACGGCGGTCGGAATGGCGGTGGCAAAATCAGTCATGACTATCCTCGTAACGACAACGAGGCTCCAGCCTCGACTTCGCGCCATCCTAACGCGCCGCAGACCTTTGATGCAGCCCCTTTCCCGTCAGCGGGATAGACGGTGAGGGCGAAACCCACTCTAATTAGCTTAGTGGCGAACTGACCGCTTCGTTAACAGTCGAAGCGGGTAACTTTTCGCCTTTCCCTGTTTTATGAAGGACAACCATGTCGCTTTTTAAAATCGCCTCCGTGGCCGCTATCGCCCTGACTCTGGGCGCGTGCCAGAGCCTGTTCCAGCCCAACTACCGTACGCCGCTGGAAACCACCCGCGATGCCTCCGAACAGCTCAAGCCTGGCTGCAAGGATCAGGATTGCCCGCTGGTGAACATTGATATCGTGCACTTCCCGACCGAGCCTGCGCTTGACGGCATCATCGAAACACGCCTGCTGCAAATGACCCGTACCACGCCCGATGCCCCCGTGGCGCCGACACTGGCCGCGTATCGCGAACAGTTTTTGCGCACCGCCGGCCCACGCAATGGCAGTTATTTGCAATCGAAAGTACGCGAGCAGCATGACGGCCTGGTGATTGTCGAAATGTCCAGCTACCTGGACACCGGCAGCGAACATGGCACGCCGGGCCGGGGCTTCATCAACTACTCACGCCAACAACATAAAGTTCTGACGCTGTCGGACATGCTGGTGCCGGGGCAGGAAGAGGCGTTCTGGAAAGCCGCGCGGGTGGCACACAACAACTGGCTGATCAGCACCAGGCTCGATCAGGAACCGGAGTTCGTGAAGAGCTGGCCATTCCAGAAAACCCAGAACGTGGCGCTGACCTATGGCGGGGTGATCCTCAAGTACGACATCAGCACCATCGCGCCTTACGCGCTGGGCCATATCGAACTGAAGATCCCCTACCCTCGCCTGAACGGCATCATCAAGCCCGAGCTGTTTCCCGGCCGTAACTGAAAGCCCGGCCCAGCACGAGTTGCAACAGCCCTGCCAGCACCAGCGCCGGCAGGGTTGCACCGATGTCCGGATACAGATTGGCCAGCAGATGGTAGGTGCTGATCCCGCCCAGCCAGGCCAGCAGCGCCGGCCAGCGCAATGCGGCTGACGCCACCTGGCCACTGCGTTTACGCAGGATGAAGTGATCCACCAGCACCACGCCGAACAGCGGGGCAAACACCGAACCGATCAATAGCAGGAAGTTTTGGTACTGGGCCAATGGCGCCAGCAGGGCGATCAGGGTGCAGACCACGCCAATGGCCAACGCCAGGTGCTCGACCTTCCAGCGCAACAGAATCCCGCTGGACACCGCCGCCGAGTGAATGTCGGCGAAGGCGTTTTCCGATTCATCCAGCAGAATCAGCAGCAGCGGAATACCCAGCCCGGCACCCGCCAGGGCCAACAGCAAGGCATTGACCTCACCGCTCGGCGCGAACGCCAGGGTGTAGGCCACGCCGAGGCTCATCAGCCAGAAGTTGCCGATAAAGAAACCGATCGCAGTGCCACCGAATACGTTTTTCGCCCGCTTGCCGAAACGCGAGTAGTCGGCAATCAGCGGCAGCCACGACAGCGGCATGGCAATCGCGATGTCGAAGCCCACGGCAAACGGCATCGAACCGTCACCGGCCTGCGCCCACAAGCCCGCCAGATCAGCCTTGGCGAACAGGTTCCAGGTCAGCCAGGTGCACGCGGCCAACAGCAGCCAGATGCCCCACTTGCGCAGGATCTTGCGCACGAACGTCAACGGACCGCTGACCGCCAGCAAGGTCGCCAGTGCGCCGAAGACCAGCGTCCACAGCATCGGACTGGACAGCAGACTGCCTTCGCTGAAGGCACGCGCGCCCAACAGGCTGGCGGCATCGCGCATGACGATGATTTCGAACGCGCCCCAACCGATCAGTTGCAGCAGGTTCAGCACCGCCGGCAGGCTCGCGCCTTTGCTACCGAGGCTGAGTTTGAGCGCAGCCATCGACGACAGGCCGGTATCGCTACCGATCACGCCAACGGCGGCCAGCAGCAGAACGCCAACCAGCGTGCCAAGAAAAATCGCCAGCAACGAGCCGGACAGCCCCAGGCCTGGCGCCAACAGTGCGCCGGTCTGCAACACCATCAGGCCGATGCCGAGGGAGAACCACAGGGAAAACAGATCACGGCCGCCGAACACACGCCTGTCAGACGGTACCGCGATATCGGGGGAGTAAGTGCTGGGTTGAATGCTCAAGGGTGTTATCTCGGAGGGACATTGTTGTTGTGTAAACGACCCCTTGTGGCGAGGGAGCTTGCTCCCTCGCCACAAGGGTTATCAGGGCAGAATCAAACTTTCTTGTACAGCTGGCTGCCTTCTTTCTTGAAGCGCTCGGCCTGCTCGGCCATGCCTTGGGCGACGTCCACGTCGACCGCTTCGATCCGCTGGTTGGCGGCGTACTCGCGCACTTCCTGGGTGATTTTCATCGAGCAGAACTTCGGTCCGCACATTGAGCAGAAATGCGCGACCTTGGCCGAATCCTTCGGCAGGGTTTCATCGTGATACGAGCGAGCCGTGTCCGGATCGAGGCCGAGGTTGAACTGGTCTTCCCAACGGAATTCGAAGCGCGCCTTGCTCAAGGCATTGTCACGAATCTGCGCGCCCGGATGCCCTTTCGCAAGGTCGGCGGCATGAGCGGCGATCTTGTAGGTGATGATCCCGGTCTTCACGTCATCCTTGTTCGGCAGACCCAAATGCTCCTTCGGTGTCACGTAGCAGAGCATGGCGCAACCGAACCAGCCGATCATGGCCGCCCCGATACCCGAGGTGATGTGGTCGTAGCCGGGCGCGATGTCGGTGGTCAGCGGGCCGAGGGTGTAGAACGGCGCCTCGTCGCAGCACTCAAGCTGCTTGTCCATGTTCTCTTTGATCAACTGCATCGGCACGTGGCCCGGGCCTTCGATCATGCATTGCACGTCGTGTTTCCAGGCGATCTTGGTCAGCTCACCGAGGGTTTCCAGCTCGCCGAACTGCGCTTCGTCGTTGGCATCGGCGATCGAACCCGGACGCAGGCCATCGCCCAGCGAGAAGCTGACGTCGTAGGCCTTCATGATTTCGCAGATTTCGTCGAAATGGGTGTAGAGGAAGTTTTCCTTGTGGTGCGCCAGACACCACTTGGCCATGATCGAACCGCCACGGGACACGATGCCGGTCACCCGCTTGGCGGTCATCGGCACATAGCGCAACAGCACGCCGGCGTGGATGGTGAAGTAGTCGACGCCCTGCTCGGCCTGCTCGATCAGCGTGTCGCGGAACAGCTCCCAGGTCAGGTCTTCAGCGACACCATTGACCTTCTCCAGCGCCTGATAGATCGGCACGGTACCGATCGGCACCGGCGAGTTGCGGATGATCCACTCGCGGGTTTCGTGGATGTGCTTGCCGGTGGACAGGTCCATGACCGTGTCCGAACCCCAGCGAATACCCCAGGTCAGTTTCGCCACTTCTTCTTCGATGGACGAGCCCAGGGCGCTGTTGCCGATGTTGCCGTTGATCTTCACCAGGAAGTTACGGCCGATGATCATCGGTTCCAGTTCGGTGTGGTTGATGTTGGCTGGAATGATTGCGCGACCGCGGGCGATTTCTTCGCGGACAAACTCCGGCGTGATTTCCTTCGGGATGCTGGCGCCGAAGCTGTGACCGGCGTGCTGCTGCTTCATCAGGCCGGCAGCGCGGGCCTCTTGCAGCTTCATGTTTTCGCGGATGGCGACGTATTCCATCTCGGCGGTGATGATGCCTTTGCGCGCGTAGTGCATCTGGCTGACGTTGGCCCCGGCCTTGGCGCGGCGCGGGTTGTTGACGTGAGCGAAGCGCAGCTTGGTCAGTTCCGGATCGGCCAGGCGCTCCTGGCCGAAGTGCGAGCTCAGGCCAGACAAGCGCTCGGTATCACCACGGTCGTCGATCCATGCCGAGCGCACATCACCCAGGCCCTTGCGCACGTCGATGATGACGTTGGGGTCGGTGTACGGGCCTGAAGTGTCATAGACGGTGACCGGGGCGTTGATTTCGCCACCGAAATCGGTAGGGGTCACGTCCAGGCTGATCTCGCGCATTGGCACGCGAATGTCCGGGCGAGAGCCCTGGACATAAATTTTTTGCGAGCGGGTAAACGGCTGTACCGATTGCTCATCGACCTTGGCCGATTCACTCAGGTGGGTGGCGTTTTTTTCTTTTGTCGTCATCACGGGCTCTCCAGACAGCATCCAGGCAGTGGAATTTTGTCGGAGCGAACCTGTAAACGAATGGACGCACGGGCGCTGGGAGTTCCAGCAGTGCTGTGCTCAGTGCTCGAGGGGTGTTCGATTGTCGAACAACATCCCGGACGAAGCACAAGAGGACTCGCCGGGTGACGAGAAATCTTGTTCCCTACGCAGGCGCTAACCTGATCAGGTTCAACGGGATCCGAAATTATTCGATCTCAGCCTCATAGCAAGGCACCCCGACAAGAACCCGGCCAGTCTAGACACAACTGGCAAAGAACGCCAACACTGAGGCAATAACCATGATGAATGGCGCAATTGCAGGATTGTTGGCGCCCTGATGCGCAACTACACTCGCTACGCCGTCGCGCGCATTGACGCTGCACGTGTCGCGCCTTAGCCTTGGCGCTCAAATTACTTGTGTAATATTAATTCTAGGGAACGCCTATGCTGCGCAAACTCTCACTGGCCCTGGCCGTGTCTTGTGCGTCCAATGGAATGGCTTGGGCAGAAGCGCCCTTATCCAACAAAACCGATCTGGTCAGCGTCTACCAGGAAGCGGTGAACAACAACGCCGACCTCGCCGCCGCCGTCGCCCAATACGGGGCCCAGAAGGAAGTCGTGCCCCAGGCCCGCGCCGGACTGCTGCCCAATCTCTCGGGTGGCGCGCAAGTATCCAGCGTGCGCACCTCGCTCGATCAGCCGTCGGCCACTGCCAACCGCGATGCTCATTCGTACCAGGCCACCCTGGCACAGCCGTTGTTCCGTGCCGATCGCTGGTTCCAGTTCCAGGCCGCCAAGGACGTCAATGAACAGGCCGCGCTGCAACTCTCGGCGACCGAGCAAAACCTGATCCTGCAAACCGCCAACAGCTATTTCAACGTGCTGCGCAGCCAGGACAACCTGGCCTCGACCAAGGCCGAGGAAGCCGCGTTCAAACGCCAGCTCGATCAGTCCAATGAGCGCTTCGATGTCGGCCTCTCGGACAAGACCGACGTGCTCAATTCACAAGCCAGCTACGACACGGCACGCGCCAACCGAATCGTTGCGCAGCGCCAGGTGGATGATGCGTTCGAAGCATTGATCACCCTGACCAACCGTCAGTACAACTCGATCCAGGGCATCAGCCACAACCTGCCGATCCTGCCGCCAACGCCGAACGACGCCAAGGCCTGGGTCGAAACGGCCGCCAGGCAGAACCTCAATCTGTTGGCCAGCAACTACGCCGTCAGCGCTGCCGAGCAAACCCTCAAGCAGCGCAAGGCCGGACACGCACCCACCCTCGACGCCGTGGCGAAGTACGAAAAAGGCGATAACGATGCCCTGGGCTTCAGCAACCCGAACGGCTTCCCCCAACCCTACGGTGGCAACGTCGAGCAAACCTCGGTGGGCCTGCAGCTGAACATCCCGATCTACAGCGGCGGCCTGATCAGCTCCCAGGTGCGTCAATCCTATGCGCAACTGGATCAGACCGAGCAGCAACGCGAATCCCTGCGCCGGCAAATCGTCGAAAATACCCGCGACCTGCACCGCGCGGTGAATACCGACGTCGAACAGGTACAGGCGCGCAAGCAGTCGATCATCTCCAACCAGAGTGCAGTGGAAGCGACCGAAATCGGTTATCAGGTGGGGACGCGCAACATCGTTGACGTGCTGGATGCACAGCGCTCGCTCTACACTTCGGTGCGCGACTACAACAACACCCGCTACGACTACATCCTCGACAACCTGCGCCTCAAGCAACAGGCCGGCACATTGAACCCGGGGGATTTGCAGGACCTGGCACGCTGGCTCAATCCTGACTACAACCCGGACAAGGACTTCTTGCCGCCGGATCTGGCCAAGGCTGCAGCGGAGCAGTTGAAGGCAAGACCGGGGCAGTAAGATTGGAGCTTAACTGTGGCGAGGGAGCTTGTTCCCTCGCCACACTGGATCATTGGCAGTCTCAGGATCGCTCGATCAACCGCCCCAACCCATCCAGCAACCGCTGCAATGCGCCTTGATTGCTGCGCATCACCTTCAACCCCGCCTCCGCCATCCGCTGCGCATCCCTGGGCAATTCGAACAGACGCTGCACCGCCAGCGCCAAGCCTTCGGCATCCTCCACTTCCTGCAACGCCCCGGCACTGCGTAACTGCGCGGCGATGTCGAGGAAGTTGAACAGGTGCGGACCACTCAACACTGGCTTGGCCAGCGCCGCCGGTTCCAGCAGGTTGTGCCCGCCATTGGGCACCAGGCTGCCACCGACGAAGGCACTGTCGGCCAAGGCATAGAGAAACAGCAACTCGCCCATGGTGTCGCCCAGCAACACCGACGTCGCGGCGGTGACCGGCTCGCCCGTGGAGCGACGGACCGTGGCAAATCCCTGCTGTCGGCACAACTCGAACACCGCGTTGAAACGCTCGGGATGGCGCGGCACCAGAATCAGCAAGGCATCGGGATGGCTCGCCAGCAACTGACGATGGGCCGCCAGCACCACCTCGTCTTCACCCTCGTGAGTACTCGCCGCGATCCACACCGGGCGCTCCTGCGCCTGCCATTGAGCGCGCAGTTCGGCAGCGCGCTGCAACAGTTGCGGGTCGATGGTCAGGTCGAACTTGATTGAGCCAGTGACTTCAACGGTCTGCGCCCTAGCCCCCAGATCGCGGAAACGCTGGGCCTCGGCTTCGGTCTGCACCGCGAACAGGCTCATTTCGGCAAGCATCGGGCCGGTCAGTCTGGCAAAGCGGCCATAGCCTTTCGCCGAGCGCTCGGACAGGCGCGCATTGGCCAACGCCACGGGAATCCCGCGTTTGGCGCACTCATGGATATGGTTGGGCCACAGTTCTGTCTCCATGATCACCGCCAGTCTTGGCTGGACCCGATCAAGGAAGCGCCGGGCGGCGCACGGCAAGTCATAGGGCAAATAGCAGTGCTGGATGCGCGGCTCATTGGCAAACATCGCCTGGATGCGCTCCGAGCCGGTCGGGGTCATGCAAGTGACGGTCATCGGCAGTTGTGGATAACGTTGCAGCAGCGCGCGAATCATCGGCGCGGCGGCAATGCTCTCGCCCACAGACACCGCATGCACCCAGAGGCCACCCGGCTGCATCGTCGGCATCCCATAGGAGAATCGCTCACCGATGCGTTTGGCATAGGCTGGCGCCTTGCGCGCACGCAGCCATAGCCGAATCGCTACCACTGGCAGCCCCAGATAAAACAGCGCGGTATACAGAGTTCTATTCATGGCGGCGGAGTTTATCGGGTTTTTCGCCGATCGCCTGCAAGTGCACGGCAAAACGTTCCGCCAGCCAGCGCGCCGCCGGACCGAGGGGTTCATCGCGGCGCCAGACCAGTTCCACCACCAGTGCCGGCGGGGTCCACTCGCTGCTCAACTCGACCATTTGCCCCTGATAGGTCGGGTACTGCACCACGTGGCGCGGCAACCAGGCCCAGCCGAGGCCCCGCACCAGCCATTCAGCCATCACGTAAAAACTGTCGGCCCGCCAGACTTGCGGGCTGGCCGGCTCACTGCCGGGGTAGACGCTGGACTGAGTCGACATCAGCAATTGGCGATGCTGTGCCAGCGCCTGGCAATCAACCTGGGCCTGCTTCGCCAGCGGATGGTCGACACCGCATACGGTGACCATTTCCACGCTACCGAGCACTCGGCGTTCCAGCGCTTCGGGGATCTGGTCGTGAAAGAACAACAAGCCCAGATCGGCGCGACGCTCCACCAATTTGCGCGCCACCTCGCCCTGGGCTGCACTGGTCAATTGCACTTCCAGGCTGGGAAAGCGTTCAGCCAGCGCTTCGAAGCTTTCGATGACTGGCTGGTAAGGCATGGCCTCATCCTGAGCCAGGCGCAGACGCGCCTCCTGTCCACGCATCATCGCCAGTGCCCGGCCATTGAGGCGCTCACACTGACGCAGCACTTCCCGCGCTTCTTCCAGCAAAGCATTGCCGGCTTCGGTGAGTTTGGGCTGTCGGCCACTGCTGCGGTCGAACAGGCTGACGCCCAGGTCTTCCTCCAGCAACGCGATCGAACTGCTGACCGCCGACTGCGCCTTGCGCTGATCCCGGGCCACGGCAGAAAACGAACGTTGCTCCGCTACGCTCACGAACAAACGCAGCTGCTCCAGATTCCATTGCATGCTCATGTCTCAACCCATCTCCATAGCAGATAGGTAATGACTTTACCGCATCTGACGAATCTCTAGAATGCCACCTCACAAAGCAACACTTCATACGAGGATCGACCCATGACCGCTTACTACTACCTGGCCATTGCCATCTGCGCCGAAGTGATTGCCACCGTTTCGATGAAAGCGGTCAAAGGCATCAGCACCCCATTGCCACTGCTGCTGGTGATCGTCGGTTACGGAATTGCCTTCTGGATGCTGACCCTGGTGGTCCGTAGCGTGCCGGTGGGTGTCGCGTACGCGGTCTGGGCCGGCATGGGGATCGTGATGGTCAGCGTGGCGGCGCTGTTTATCTATGGGCAGAAGCTGGATGTGCCGGCGATGCTGGGGATGGCGCTGATCGTGTTGGGCGTTGTTGTCATCCAGCTCTTCTCCAAGACTGCCGGGCATTAAAATCCGCGCACAATCCACAGTGGGAGCGAGCAAGCTCGCTCCCACAGGTGCATCAGCCCCTCCAATCTTTGAGCCTGTATACTGCGCCCTCGTCTTGAACACTGAGGTCGCCGCATGCCATCCGTTATTTCCACCGACGTTCTGATTGTCGGCGCCGGTGTCGCCGGCCTCTGGCTGAATGCGCGCCTGCGCCGCCAGGGTTTTTCGACCGTACTGGTGGAAAGCGCCAGTCTCGGTGGCGGGCAAAGCGTGAAGTCCCAGGGCATCATCCACGGCGGCGCCAAGTACGCACTGCATGGCGCGCTGACCGGTGCCTCGGAAGCCATCGCCGACATGCCGCGCCGCTGGCGTGAGGCTCTGGCCGGCGACGGCGAACTGGACTTGTCCGGCGTGCGCCTGCTGTCCGAAGCGCACTACCTGTGGTCTCCGGGGACGATCGCCGGCAACCTCACCAGCTTCTTCGCCAGCAAAGCCGTGCGCGGTCGTGTCGATCAGGTCAAGGGCGACCAACTGCCACCCGCCCTTCAGGACAAGCGCTTCAAGGGCAAAGTCTATCGCCTGGCGGAACTGGTGATCGATGTGCCGAGCCTGATCCAGCGCCTGGCTGATCTGGCGGGCGATGGCTTGCTCGCCGGCCAGAAGATCGAGCCGCTGCTCGAAGCGGGTGTGTTGGTTGGCCTGAAGGTGGACGAGCGCGAGATCCGCGCCCAACGCATTGTCTTGAGCGCCGGCGCCGGGACCGCAGCCCTGCTCGAAGCGCTGGGCCTGAGCCAGCCTGCCATGCAGCGGCGGCCGTTGCACATGATCATCGCCAAGGGCCCGAGCCTCAAACCGCTGTACGCCCACTGCCTGGGCGGTGGCACCAAGCCGCGCATTACCGTCACCACACACCCGGCCGCCGATGGCCAATGGGTCTGGTATCTGGGCGGCGATATCGCCGAAACCGAGGGCGTCAACCGTGAGCCTGCGGAGCAGATCGCCACCGCGCAGAAAGAACTCGGCCAGTTGTTGCCATGGATCGACCTGAGCACCGTGCAATGGGCGACCTTGCGCGTGGATCGCGCCGAACCGCTGCAATCGGGACTGACCCGCCCTGACAACGCGTTTCTCGCCGAAGAGGGCCGACTGCTGGTGGGCTGGCCTACCAAGCTGGCGCTGGCGCCGGACTTCGCCGACCGGGTACTGGCAAGCCTTGCCCGCGATGGCATTCAACCGGGCCCGGTGGCGCCACTACCCCAATTGCCAAAGCCGCCGATGGGCGTTCCGGCGTGGGAGCAACTGCTGCCATGAGCCAACCCACCCTGCATGACCTGCATCGCCCCCTGGGCAGCACCGGCCTGCTGGTGTCGCCGCTGGGCCTGGGTACGGTGAAACTGGGCCGCGATCAAGGAGTGAAATACCCCAACGGCTTCCAGATTCCTGACGACAACGAAGCGCGCATGCTGCTCAAGCTGACCCGGGACCTGGGCATCAACCTGATCGACACCGCTCCGGCTTATGGTCGCAGCGAGGAGCGTCTCGGCCCTTTGCTGCGCGGCCAGCGTCAGGATTGGGTGATTGTCAGCAAGGTGGGCGAAGAATTTGCCGACGGCCTGTCGCGCCACGACTTCAGCGCCGCGCACGCCCGGTTCTCGGTAGAACGTAGCCTGCAGCGTCTGGAAACCGATTTTATCGACCTGGTGCTGGTGCACTCCGACGGCAATGACCTGGCAATCCTCAACGACTGCGAAGTCTATGCAACCCTCGCCGCACTCAAGGCCGAGGGCAAGATTCGCGGGTTCGGCTTTTCCGGCAAAACCGTCGACGGCGGCTTGAAGGCTCTGGAGCAAGGTGATTGCGCGATGGTCACCTACAATCTGAACGAGCAAAGCGAAAAAGCCGTCATTGACTATGCTGCTGCTCACGGCAAAGCCATTCTGGTCAAAAAAGCCCTCGCCAGCGGTCACGTATGCCTGAGCCCGGGCGTGGACCCGGTGCGCGCCAGTTTCGAATTGCTGTTTGAACATCCGGGTGTTGCCAGTGCTATTGTCGGGACCATCAATCCGCTGCACCTCGCCCACAACGTCGCGACCGTTGCCCAGGTCCTACGTAGCAACTGATGCCGCCCACGCGGCCTTAAGCAGGAGCCGACATGCCGCGTACGCTCATAAGAAAGAACCCGAGCAACTTCAAGACCCTGCCGTTATTCGTCGAAGCGACTCCCGAAGGCCTGACCTACCAGAGTGTCGGCATGCCTCTGAACTTCGCGCAGACCTTGCAACGTCGCAAACCGGTCAGCGTGGCGGAGGCCGAGCGCTTTTCGCTGGAACTGGCGAACCTTGGAGTGTCAGTGCGCCTTACCCTGCATTGGCAGAATCGCGATTATTGGGTTCTGGTACGCCAGCGTCGGCAAGATCGCGGCGATGTGGTACTCAAGTTGATTTCCGGGTACGTACCCGCCCATGAACTCAATATCCCGCTCCACACGGCCATTCAAGAGATCGCCGAAGAGTGTTTGCTGGAGACCCCGGAAGGCTGGCTAGGCGGGCGCTTCAATGATACCTGGCTGCCGGCGCCCTACTCCTCGGCACTGCATTATCGCGAGGCCCTGCCATTTCGCCTGACGCCTTTGTCCGGCTCGGCGCGACCGGTGCGTTGCGCCAATCTGCAATTGCTGGAACGTCCGCGAGCCTATGTGCATTTGCCGACTGCGTCGCTGCAATTGATCTACGACCTGCGACTGGACGTACCCAAGGAAGCAAAATCCCTGAGCCTGTTCCACGTCGATGAACGCCTGGAAGGTAATCAGCTGATTGCGCGGCTCGACCGTAAACGCCCCGACCTGTACTTGATGCCGCTCAAGGATGGTGCACCACTTGCCGAACTGTACACCCTCAAGCGTGACAAACTCCTGCCGGCCAGCACCCGGGGACTTTACCTCGCTGAAAGCTTTGCGACCCAGGAGGGCTGGGTCGTACGTGAAGAGCGGATTCGCTGGAAGGACTGGTTAGTGCAACAGGGATTACAACCGGAGAAGCCCCCTCGCCCAGGCCTCAAGCAATTAAGCCTCAAGGCGCTGCGGCTGGTCGGACTGGGAAAGGAACGCGTGAGCAAATAGCGGACTAACGCCTGCGATCCATCCACGTACGCAAGGTGGCGAAGACATGGAAGTAACGGTTTTCGCGCTTGCCCATGCCGCGCTTGGGAGAGAACGATTCTTCGGCGAATACGCCGGTGATTCGAACGCGAGAAGCCTGGGTCTTCAGCGTGCAAACCTTGGCGCCGGCCTGTTGCAGTGCATATTTGAGCAAACGCTCGGAATGCAACTTCCTTCCCGTTGCCTTGCAGAAATCGAAGATGCGCTCGATCCGCTTGCCGTATGCGACATAAGTGTCGCGTCCGCAAATGGCGAAGCGGTCGTTCACTCCACCCCACCACTGCCAGTCCGGAATGTAGGCATTGTGCCGCCGGGCCTGCGGATGATTGAACACATAGCCAGGCAGCTCGGTGTGGAAGAAATTGTCCGGTCGCACGAACACAACGAAATCCGGATTGAAGGATTCGATCATCGTGGTGACGGTGTGCAGAGAGTGAAGCTGATAGATCAGATTGCGCAGCGACGCATAATCATCGGCCCAGGTATCGCCCATTGCCTTGACCTGCTCGAAATTCCAGCGCTCCAGCACGCCTTCAGTGGAAGTAAGCTCTCCGGTCATCGGCTCGAACGGCTGGTAGTTGTCCGCAGCCAGCTCGCCTTTCTCGCCGGACCGCGCGTTCTGTACTTCATCGATTTTGTATAAGTGATAAAAGCACTTTATGTCGCTGCCAGCAGGCAACTGTTTCAGCACGCACTGCTCGATGGAAGGGAAGCAAATCTGCGAATTTCTCGGGATCCCGAAAAAAGCCACTGCAATTTTCAACACTCAACAGCACCTTTTGAAAGTATTTGTGGCCCGTTTGCAATCGGAATGGCGGTGCCACTCATCTTCGCCGGAACAGCGCCTGCCACCAGCGACGGGGTTGCATAGGCACCACAATGACGTCTGACTTCTGCAACCAGTCGCGCTCATAATCCCAGGCGTGCCCCCCCCAAAGATTTCCTGCTTCGTTGGAAAAACCCAGGGTCATGAGCTGATAGGTATAACCGGCGTGGCAGCGCAACCAGTCGAACAGCACCAGCGCGTTGAAACCGGTGGAGGGCCCGACGTAACGCTTGCCACCCGGCCGGTCGACCGGGTAATTCCAAAGCGGCGTCAGTGGAATGCGATCCCGGTACATGGCCACCCGTGGCAACGGACACATCGGTGCAGCACACCCAACCAGCATGCTGAAACAGCGCTCGTTCGTCTGCTCGAACAGTCGTTGCACGTCCGCTGCGCAGGGCAGACCGAAAAAATAGGCATCCGGCGCGTTGTAGCCATGTACGAAGACATTCACGCTCTGCTCATTGAGCAGCGACGCCTTGATGCAGGTATTGAAGCTGACGACAACATCATCGACGCCAATGTTCAGTGCCTGAAAATCCGCCGCGCTGATGGCCGGGTTGTTGGCAATCAGTACGACCCGAGCCGCGCGGCCAAGGCACTCCCGGAACGCCTCAGGCAACGCGCCCAGAACCGACTGGTCACCGCCAGGCAGCGCATCCAGTGCCATTTGTTCGATGGTTTGCGGCGACTCATGCTCCATCATTCAGACTGGCACCTTCATTCCGTAACGCAGCCTCACCCAGAACCGTGTGAACGCCGAAGGCGGCTGCCAAGGGCGCATCTCGCGCTGGATTTCAGTGGCGAGTGCCTGGCCAACGCGGGCAAAGGAATAGCGGCTTTGCGCAAATACCTGACCATTGCGTGCGATACGCTCCGCCAGTTGCGGGTCATCCTGCAGCATTTTGATCTTTTCCACCGCCTCGTCTTCGCTACGATAAAACACGGTGTTGTGCATATCTTCGAAGCCGAGCAACTGGCCTTCTTCGCCCTGGCTCCATGCCAGCAGCACGCAACCGCAGGCCATGGCTTCAAAGTTCTTGATCATGAACTCGTTCATGCCGATATCGGCACTGACGAAAATCTTGATGCGGTTGAGCGTTTCCAGATATTCCGAGCCCGATTTCGTGCGCGTCACCAACATGCCGGTGCGCTGCGAAAGCGACTCAAGCAGCGCTTTGCGCCGCGTGTATTCAGTACTTTTCAGGCTGCCGAGAAAACCGATGGGAATGTCCCGCACGGCTCCGGTGTTGCGCAGCATCTGCTCGTCGTACCCCTTGGAGACAAACACCGTATCGATGCCCTCAGCCAGCATCTTGCGAGCGACCACAGCACCGGACACCAGCGCCCGACAACTCGGGAGACGGCTGTATAGACGCGAATACACCCCACGGTATTTACTTTCGGGCATGTAATTCTGGTAGGCGTCATGCTCAAGAAAGACCAACCCGGAAATGCACTTGAGCACCCGCAGTTGCGGAGCCAGGCGCTTGATCCGGGAAAAGATCACCACGCGATCGAATGTCTGGTAATTGACCGAGGCCAGAAACGACCCCAGGTTCATCTGTTGCTGCTTGCTCAACCGGTAGATGAAACATTCATCACAGTTTTGCTGCACGATGTCGTAGAGCCGGTCGAGAATGACTCGCTGCTCGCCCATCACCAGAAGCATCACTTTCATAGGTTTATTGACCACATGACGCAGGCAGGCAAGCGCATTCGATTCAAACCTGCTACATCAACGGAAACATTCAGCTCCCCAAGGCAAAATCCGCTTACACGCAGAACACAACGATAGGCATTCATTTCATCAACGACTGCGGATTTTTTCGACAATCGCGGTAGTGGAGCTGTTTTCCACAAGCCCAAGCACTTTCACGGCGCCGCCGTAAGCAGTCACGATGTCCGCACCGACCACCTGGTCGATCCCATAGTCCCCGCCCTTTACCAGTACATCCGGCTTGACCTCGCGCAACAGGTTTTCCGGCGTGCCTTCAGGGAAGCTGATCACCCAGTCCACTGCCCCCAACCCGGCCAGCACAGCCATGCGCCGGTCGACACTGTTGATCGGACGGCCCGGCCCTTTCAGGCGGCTGACCGACGCATCGTCGTTGACCGCCACGATCAGGCGATCGCCCTGCGCCCGCGCCTGTTCCAGGTAGGTCACATGGCCGGCATGCAGGATGTCGAAGCAGCCATTGGTAAACACGATCCTTTCGTTGTGAGCACGGGCATCGTCGACCGCCAGCAGCAGTTGCTCGAGGCCGAGCACACCTCGCTCCGAGCCTTCCTCACGCTGGATGGCGCGACGCAGTTCCGGGGCACTGATGGCTGCCGTACCGAGTTTTCCGACCACGATACCCGCCGCCAGGTTGGCCAGGCCGACCGCATGCGGAAGCTCTTCGCCAGCGGCAATCGCCGCGGCCAGGGTGGAAATCACCGTATCGCCGGCACCGGTCACGTCGAACACTTCACGGGCCCGGGCCGGCAGGTGCAACGCCGGATGATCCGGACGCAGCAGGGTCATGCCGTGTTCGCCACGGGTCACCAGCAAGGCGCCGAGTTCGAGATCGTGCATCAACTTCCCGCCCTTGCTCACCAACTCGTGCTCATCGGCGCAGCCGCCGACGATGGTTTCGAACTCGCTGAGGTTTGGCGTGATCAGACTCGCGCCCCGGTAGATCGAGAAATCCTTGCCCTTGGGATCCGCCAGCACCGGAATGCCGCGGGCACGGGCCGCCTGGATCAGCACCTGATGGTTCTTCAGCGCGCCTTTGCCGTAGTCGGACAGCACCAGCACCTTGATGCCTTCGAGCAATTCGTCGACTTGCACCGCCAGCGCCATGGCGTCGGTGGCAAACGGTTCTTCGAAGTCGATACGCAGCAATTGCTGGTGACGGCTCATGACCCGCAGCTTGACGATGGTCGGCTGGTGCGCAATGCGCTGGAACAGCGCGCGCACGCCTGCACCCTTGAGGCTATTGACCAGGCTGTCGGCGGCTTCATCGTCGCCCGTCACGCCAACCAGCGAGGCCGGCGCGCCGAGGGCGGCAATGTTCAACGCAACGTTGGCGGCACCGCCCGGGCGGTCCTCGATGTGCTCGACCTTGACGACCGGTACGGGTGCCTCAGGGGAAATCCGTGAGGTACCACCATGCCAGTAACGGTCGAGCATGACATCGCCGACCACCAAGACAGGGGCTTGATCGAATCGCGGCATGGACAACTTCATGGAGCAACCCACATACAAAATGAACAGGGGGGCGATATTAACACAGGGTGGGCATGGGCTTGTGCGGCGGCTGCAACCGGATCATGTAGCAGGTTTCCTTGCTCATTTTTTGAGCAATATCTCTAATGGGCGCTTGCAGGCGTCCTTCGTTCAGGAACCTTAACAAATGCGTTGTCGAGATTTATTCCGGCTTGGTCAAGAAACGTAAAGCTTTGGATACATGGCACCGGGTGCATTGCGCGCCCGATGTGCAAGAGGGTGAGACTTGCTCACCCTCTTGCCGTTATCAAGCGATGTCTTGCGCCGGGGCATCGAGGCCCAGGGCATTCAGGCGCGAGTAGTAGCCATTTTGCGCCAGCAGTTGCGCATGGGTGCCACGCTCGACGATTTTCCCCTGATCCATGACCAGGATCAGGTCAGCCTTCTCGATGGTCGACAACCGGTGAGCGATCACCAGCGTGGTACGGCCTTTCATCACTTGATCCAGCGCGGCCTGAATATGGCGCTCGGACTCGGTATCAAGCGCCGACGTGGCCTCATCGAGAATCAGCAAAGGCGCATTCTTCAACAGTGCCCGCGCAATCGCCAGACGCTGCCGCTGGCCGCCGGACAGCAATACGCCGTTTTCACCAACCTGGGTATCAAGCCCCTCGGGTAACTGCTGGATGAAATCCATCGCGTAGGCGTCTCTCGCGGCTTTCTCGATATCTTCACGAGGCGCGCCAGCCAAATCGCCATAGGCAATGTTGTTGGCCACGGTGTCGCTGAACAGCGTCACATGCTGTGTCACCTGGGCGATGTGCTTGCGCAAGTTCAGCAGTTTGTATTCTTCCACCTCAACGCCGTCGATGAGGATTTGACCCTTGTCGTGGTGATAGAAACGCGGGATCAGGTTGGCCAGCGTCGATTTGCCACTGCCGGAACGTCCTACCAGCGCCACCATTTGTCCCGGCTCTACCGAGAAACAGATGTCATCGAGCACCTGACGCTCGGTGTCCGGGTAGGTGAAGCTGAGGTTACGCACGTCCAGACGACCGCTGACAACATCACGCTCAATGGTGCCGGTGTCGACTTCGGGCTCGACATCCAGTTGTTCGAAGATGCTCTCGGCACCTGCCACACCCTTCTGGATGGTCGAACTGACTTCGGACAATTGACGGATGGGTTTGGGCAGAAGGCCAGCCAGCGTGATATAGGCAACCATGTCACCGGCAGACGCATCGCCACGCAGTAACAGCACCAGGAACATCAGCGATGCCATGGCGGTGTAGATCACCAGTTGCAGCAACGGCGTATAGATGGCGCCGGTTCGGGTCATGCGCAGCTGCTTGTCGGTGTTGCCCTGACTGGCTTCGAAGAAACGCTTTTGCTCGTAAACCTCGCCACCGAAACTGCGAACAACGCGATAGCCCTGGATGGTTTCCGAGGCCACGTGCGTCACATCACCCATGGCCAACTGGATCTTCTTGCTCTGTTTACGGAATTTCTTGCTCGCCGTACGCACCATCAGCGCGATCAGCGGCAGGATGGCGACCATGACCAGGGTCAAGCGCCAGTTCATGAACAGCAAAGAGGCGAACAGGAAGATGACCGTCATGCCCTCACGGATTACGACCTTGATCGCATCTGTAGCCGCCCCCGTGACCATGGTTACGTTGAAGGTGATACGTGAAATCAGATGACCCGAGTTATGCTTGTCGAAGTACCGGTTAGGCAGCACCAGCAGGTTGTTGAACAGCTGCACTCGCAGGTCATGGACCAGCCCGAGGGAAACCTTGGCCAGGAAGTAGTTGCCCAGATAAGACCCCAAACCCTGCCACGCCGCGATCAGGATGATCAGCAACGGCACCGCCTGCAGCAGCTGCAGGTCACGCAGGTAAGGCACGGTCGGGAACAGCGCGGCTTCCGGGTTGGACAGGCCATCGACGAAGTACTTGAGGATGTAGCCCAGCATTGGCTGCGTCGAAGCGAAAATCAGAAATCCAACAATGCTGATCAGGAAAAGACTGATGTACGGCCTGACATAGCCGAGCAGTCGGAAGTAGATTTTCAAGCTCGATGGGCTTGCGGAGAGACTGGAGTCGGTCATATCACGCGAATGTCGATAAAAAGGACGCTGACTTTAGCACAGCTTCTTCAGGGTTCTGGCAATCGCGTAAAGACTGGTATTGTGACGCCCCGAAACCCTTACCCAGCCCCCTCAGCCTTAAAATGGTCGTTCAACTCAGGAATGAATCACTCAGCATGCAATTAAACGGCCTGAACAAAACGTCCAATCGTGTCTTCGATTTCATTTGCCTGTGGATCCTGCCGCTCGGTTTTTTACTGCTGCTTTGCGCGCTGTTTTTTCTCCCAGGGCGCAATGTGCTCCACAAACTTTTTTATGGCCTGTTCAGCATTCCAACGCTGATAGCTCTGTGCTTGCGCCCGCGGGCGGGCAAAGAACTGCTGAATGAGCCGATCTTCATCGCGGCACTGCTGTTCGTGGCCTGGGCGCTGCTCAGCCTGTGCTGGGGCCCGAGCGAAGAAAATATCGGCGGTGAGTTCAAACCACCCTTGCACACATTGATGCTGTTCGCCGGGTGCTACCTGCTGGTGCGTTTTCGCAGCGAAATTATCCGTCCTTTGCTGTTCTGCGCAGCAATGGTGGCGTTGATCGCATCGGTCTACAACCTTTACATGTTTGCCCGCACCTATGAACCAGGCATGCGCCTGATTGGCGGGGGCGCCTTCGACAACCCATTGCTCAGCTCTCATATATTCGGCTTTTTCTGCACCTACTGGCTCAGTTTGAGCATGACTTGCAAGCGTCATCAGATCCTGTGGCTGAGCATCCCGGCAATGGCAGTCATGTTCGCCGCAGTGATGGCGACCGGCTCCAGGACCCCTCTGGTCGCGCTGACACTGGCTGCGCTCTGGCTGAGTTTCATCTGCTGGAATCGGCGCTCCGTTGCCTTGCTTGGCGCGCTCTTCGTCACCGGTGCCGCCGTTGCCGTGATGTTTTCGCAAATAATCAATGCACGGGGCGACTCCTACCGCTTCGAAATCTGGCAATTGGCCCTGCAAAAAATTGCCGATCACCCGTGGATCGGTCATGGCTTCAACGCCGACCTGAGCCTCGACCCCGGCATCGGATACAGCCTGTCGGAGCCCCATAGTTTTGCCCTGGGCGTGCTTTACTACGTCGGCATTATCGGCTTGTTACCCTGGCTGTTCTTCCAGGCTCAAGGCCTGCTATGCAGCTGGCGCTACCGGCTGCAACCGCTATTCATCATCGCTTCAACCTGGCTGGTATTCGGCATAGGTGCGGGCCTGACCGAAGGCGGAGGGATTATTTCCCGGCCAAAAGAGCACTGGTTCCTGTTGTGGATTCCCCTTGCCCTGATTGCCGCCTTGAGCATCAACCAGCGGGCCAGACGCTTGCTGGCCATTCCGATCAAAACGTTGACAGCGGGCGCCCTGCAAAAGCTCACCGCCAATGCGCAAGTCATCGAAGAAGATGGTTTGGGTCCAAAGGTCCTGCGCCTGGTCGACGGTAGCTTCCTCAAACTGTTCCGGCGCCGCCGCTGGTATACCTCGGGCAGTTTCAACCCGTATTCCCAACGATTTGCCATCAACAGTGTGCAACTGCGCACCATGGGCATTCCAACACCGCCAATCCTCGATCTTTACCGGCTCGAAGACGGCAGCACCGCCGTGCACTACACCCCCTTGCCCGGGCACACGCTGCGCCAGGTCTTGCAAGGTATTACCGCCCCGGCAGTACGCCAGGCACTGGTGGAACGTTTTGGCAAATTCATGGCGCAACTGCACGAGCAAGGTGTCTATTTCCGTTCTCTTCACCTGGGCAATGTGCTGGTCATGGATGACGGTGAATTCGGCCTGATCGATCTGGCCGATATGCGCATCTACCCTTCCTCATTGAGCTCGTCCCTGCGTCAGCGCAATTTGCGCCATATGCAGCGTTACACCGTCGATCGGCGCTGGTTGTTCGAAGAACATTTCGAAGACCTGCTCAAGGGGTACGCTGCGACGGCATCACAAGCCGACGCAGATAATCTGCACAAACAAGTGCTGACCGGAAACTCCCCGGTCCGGGCTCAACAATAAATGAAATCACGAGCGCGGCACCTGTGCCGCGCGCCGCATGGAACATGCGGGCAACAGCCGCCGTTCCAGCACTGATGGCTTGCGCGGATATCTGGGATTGGGGTGGGTTCATCCACCCCTCAATCAATACCTGAATGCCATCGCTTCAGGATGATCGAGCCCAACCCGAGGCTCAGTCTTTTTCCAGCGGTGAGAAATACAAGCGGCCCAGACCACGCCAGGTTTTCTTGTTCCAGGCCCTGAACGGAATCTGTGCCAGCAGCTCACGGGCCAGCTTGCGATCACGGCTGGCGGTTTTCAGGAACATGGAACTCAGGAATTTATAGCGCACTTCGTCGTACAACGGATGATCGCTAAAGAGCGCGTAGGTACGCAGGATGTTGTCGATCATGAAACGGTTATTCTTGTAGGAGTTGGTGGCGTGCTTGCGATAGCGCGCCATCACCACGCTCAAACCATCGATGAAGTAACCCGCATGGGTCACCTTCAGCTCGATCAACAAGTCCTCCAGGCGAATGTTCGGATCGAACCCGCCAACCTTGTCCAGCGCTTCGCGACGAATCATCAGGGTCGGTGCCGGGGGATAGGGCTTGCGCTCCAGGAACATGTCATCGAAGTCCAGACGGCGGAACGGCACATCACGACGCTGACGCTTCTCCGGATAGAGGTTGCCGTCGCCGTCGATCAACTCGATATTGCCGGCGCAAATCCCGACTTCAGGCTTGCCATCCATGTACTCGACCTGAATCGCGATGCGCTCGGGCAACATGATGTCATCGGAACCGAACGGCACGATCAGGCTGCCCCGTGAGCGGGCAATCGCGCCATTCAAGGTATTGGTCAGCCCCTGATTTTTCTGGACCCGGAAATCGAACCCGTATTGTGCCTGCAGAGCCTGGATACGCTCGACACTGTCATCGGTAGAGCCATCATCGACCACCAACAGCTCAATGTTCTTGTAGCTCTGATTGAGGACACTGAGGATGCTGTCCTCGATATAGCGACCGTGGTTATACGAGGCAATGATGACTGTTACGAGAGGTTGAGCGTCGCTCATGGCTGATCCTTCCGGGCCTGGCTCAAACCAGAGTCGATCAGATTCAGGTACTCCTGGCGGAACACCTCGATGTCATGTTGTTCCTGGAGATAACGATAAGCTTGTTCACCCTTGGCCTTGAGCGCTTCGTCCGACAGTCCGAGGTAGTTATCCAGCGCCGCGACCAGGGTTGGCACATCGGCCGGCGTAATGGCCAGGCCGCCTGCACCCTGGATCAACGGCAGCATGGCCGGCACGTTCGAAGCAATCACCGGCAGATGCCCGCTCATGCCTTCGAGCAGCGCCAGACCCAGGCCCTCTGCCAGGGACGGCATGGTCCAGATGTCAAAGGCGCGAACGTACTGCAAGGCGTTTTCCTTGAAACCGAGCAAATGCGCGCGACCGCTCAAGCCCAGGCGCTCGATCTCGGCGGCCAGGCGCGCCTGTTCGCGCCCGGCACCAATGATCGCCAACTGAGTGGTCGGGTACTTGTCCTTGAGGGCAGCAAACGCTTGCAGAAGATACGTGTGCCCCTTGACCGGCACCAACCGCCCCAGCGCACCAATCAATCGCACCGATGGATCGATACCCAGCAGTTCGCGCGCGCGCTCACGGCTGTGCTGCAAGCCTTCTGCCTGCTCGATGTCGATGGCATTGGTAATGGCGTAGGTGTTCTGGTCGGTGAAGCCGCAGTCACAGTCGAGCAGATACTGCTTGACCGCCGGTGACACGCCGACAAAGCGCCAGTGCCGATCAATCAGCCGCTGGGTCTGGCGGCGTCGATAGAAACGGTCGTACTCGCCAAATCCGTGGGAGATGCCAATGCACAATGGCACCTTCAACCAGCGATTGAGTGCCAGCATCATGTTCACGGGCTTGAAACGGTTGCAGATCACCACGTCGAATTTTTCTTTGCGGCAGAACTGATACAGCCGCCACATGGCCCGCAGGCGCATGCCTTTGAGCGCTTTGTCGGAAAACTCGAAATACACTGACCGGTCGGCACGGCTCACCGCCTCACCCGGCCCGGGCTTGCCCCTCAAAAACGCCGCTGTCACTTCATAGCGATCGCTCGGCAGAGCCTTGACGATCTGCTCCGCGAGGTCAGCAAAATCATGAGCCTTGACGTTGTAGTCAGGCTGCAATTGCAGAACCTTTGACCGTTGGCTCATAACTCTCCCCGGTGAAAACCAGTCGCATCGATAACCCAGGCGGATTCAGCGGCCAGGCGCTTTACCTCGGCCGGATCGGGTTCAGGCAACGATGACCATTCGTTGCGCTTCCAGCAGACAAAGTGGAAATACGGAAACCGGCGATCGCCATCGCGATCATTACTCACACAGCCATCGCGCCAATACCATTTGTGCGGAAAGTTTTCCGTGCCGTCGTGCCACTTGATGCAACCACCGGGCGTACTGAATGCCTCGGTGAATTCGCTGCGTCGGCGCAACGGGTTGAACTTGCCCACCAGGTTGAACAACGGCTTGGGGAAGTTTTTGCGCCAGAGGAAGATGCGACTGAATGCTCCCTCGTCCAGTGCATGATGCTTCAGATCTTCGAACCGCGCTTTCCAGTCCTTGATCTGCCTGAACAACTCACGATTGCGGGCAGTGTTCCTGATCAGGCAAAGATGGCCGGCGACTCGCCGCTCGTGGGTGGAGAACAGATCGTAGGAGGCGAGCCGATCCGCAGTGAAGTAGCTGCGCAGATCGCCGTATACCAGATCAATATCGCCATAACCCCAGAAATCATAGCCCTGCAGGCGGTCAGCATGAATAAGCCCAAACGCCGGCCGGATGTCGCACAGCTTGTAAGCCTGTTTTGGCGCAAAGTCGATGCCCAGGCGCTCGGACACGATCCCGCAATAGTCGCTCAACATCATGTTCTCGACGGTGACGTTAGGCGGTAAATTTTCAGGAATCCCGCAGTCGCTGAAAAACAACCAGTCGATGTCGGGATTACGACGGCAGCTCTCCAGAAAAAACGGCATCCAGGATGGCCAACGCCCGAAATAAGGCATCAGGAACAAAATACGCGGGCATGGGTTAATCACAAAAACTCACCTGTCAATGCTTGAAATGCCGCCATGTCAGGCCGCGTGCTACGTCAATTCTGCTTCACGGATGCTTCAACATGCTGCAGTAACCAGAATAATTCTTGGCGTCTGACCGCCTTGCGAAAGAACTCATTCTCGCCATAGAGGGGCGGAACTCTACTGGCCAGGAGCCACTGTATCAACCGCCGTACGCGTCGTTTTAACGGCATCGGCGGCTGCAAATCATGCATCATCCCCAATGCCATGGCTTTGTCACGCTGCCGCTCCAGTGACATCGGCAAACAGTAAGGCTGCATTGGCACCGACGAATCGAAAAAAGGTGGCAGTGCGATGCCGTGACCGGCATCACCCATTGGCCAACGATCGTTGTCGTGCAGGTGGTTGGCGTAACCGAGCACAGTGGTCGGCTGCCACTCCAGCCCTCGCAGCGCTTCGAGTACAGCTTCCCGGGCGCAGATGTGGTCCGGGTGTGGATCGAGGGTCGGGTGCGGCAGGACGAGGACTTCAGGGCGCGCCCGCAGCAGCAGTTCGCGCAGGTCGGCCAGCAGATTGTTCCAGGTCGGCGAACCGTCCACATCGCCAGGCAGGGCAAAGGGGTTCAGATGGCGGAACAATCGGGTGTCGTCAATATCCGCGTCCCGTGAACCCACCGGTTGAGCCGGTGAAGCTTGCATGGTCGCCAGTTGCAGACAGAAGTAACCCAGTTGCACGCAATGGGCTTCGGGCACGCCGGCCCAACGGGGTACGGCGATACTGTCCCAGGCCCGCAACCGCCCTTTCAGGCGCGCCGCCTCGACCTTGTTCAGGCCGATCTGCTGATAGTGCTCGGCTTCTATTTCACCGGCGGTGAGCGTGACGATCCAGGTCTCGTCGGCCTGGCTGTACAAACCGTAGGCGGCCAGCTCGGCATCATCGGCATGGGGCGCAATCACCATCACCCGTTGGCGGCGATAATCCGGATGTTCGAAGGCCCATAGCACGGGTTCGCCGAGCAGCCGGCAGAAACGCCCACGCAGACGCAATTCACCTCGCGACAATGCTTGCGCCTGCCCACTCAAGTTGAGATAGCGCAGGCCGTTGACCCCGCGTTCGAACGTTTGCCGGTCAGGCTGATCGCCGCCCGACAACTCGACCACCGGATCGATAAAGCGCCCCAGCCACGTGCTTTTGACCCGAAGCGCCAACACCAGCGTCGCGTCGTCGACCAGCATGACACCGTCATCCAGCCGTAAGCGCTCCCCGGTCAAATGAACCTTGGGCTGCGGGGTGTAAGGCGGGAAGTTGTATTGGTAATCATCTTTGGGCGAGTAGAACAGATGGTCGGCAAACCAGGCCTCGTGGGCAATCCAGCCCAACACCGCGAGCACCGGCGGCAACCACCAGGTCAGCATGAAGCCGCTGGCGATCAACAGCGCCAGGGCAATGAGCAGACCGATACGTTTATTGCGCCGATGGCGCTTGAGCAGTTGCTGTTTGCGGCTCATGGGTTGACTCATACGGTGAAGACCGGCACCGGGTTGCACCAGCGCTCCTTGTATTCCCGGTCGGCGCGGCCGAAGGAGAAGCGCAAGGGTTTGTCCAGCGCGCGGGCATGCTCCCAGGCACTCTGGGTATTGAGGAAACTCAGTACGCTGCCGGGGCTGAATTCGCGGGTTTCAGGGTCAACGCCACCATTGATGTACTCGACGCTGATCCACTGCGGCGTCTCGACGCGATACACCAGCTGAATCGCGATCGGTGCATCGTTGAGGAAAATCACCGAACCGATCAACAGCTCACGCAACAACTCGATGACCTCGGCCATACGTTCCGCGCCGGTCGCCGCAAAACCCCAGCGGCGCTGGAACAGGTCGCAGTAGATCGCCGCCAGCTCACCACTGGAAAACTCGGAAACCGCTCGCACGACCCCGCCCGCCTCTTCCAGCAACCGGAGTTCACGACGCTGGTTGTAGCGAAATTTCTTCGACAACTCTTCAGGGGTACGGGCCATGGCCAGTTGTTCGGCCTGCAACTTGATTCCGCTAAAACGGCTTTCGTTCAGTGCCGACAAATAACGAGCGCGATGACGCAAGGGGACCTGGGCATCATCGGCGGCCGGCAGAATGATCTCGGCATTGCCGAGGTCGAACAGACCCTTTTTGCCCTTGCTTTTGAGCACATCCTTGGACAGGGCGATGTCACGACCCCAGGTCGGAATCGCCGCTTTGACGTCGCCGTTTTGCTCCCAGGCCAGGTAGCGAACCGGAATATCAGCCAACTGCGCCAGCCGTTCGACCACCATTGGATGAGTGGCGACGCTGCCGCCATAACGCTGCCAGGCCTGGGCATAGGTCGAAGCATCAGCTACCGACCAGCCACGTTCGCGCCAGCCTTGAAATCGGTTGAGCATCAGCCCCTCGGTGCCAGTTCGATAACGTGTGGCAAATGCCAGAAAGCCTCGCGTACCGCACGGTCGGAGAAGCGTTCATGCAGGCGATCGAGCATCAGCTCGGCGCACTGGTGACGTTGCTGTTCGTCCATTGCCACTAGATGTTGCAGCCCTTGGGCCAGGTGTTGGGCATCGCCCACCGGGAACAGAATCCCCACGCCCTCGACCACTTCCTTCGCCCCGGCACACGCCGTGGCGAGCAACGGCACGCCGGCGGCCATGGCTTCGAGCAGCACCATGCCGAAGGGCTCGTGATCGGAGCTCAGGGCAAACACATCGAAGGCGCGAAAATAACGGCGCGCCTCGGGTACCTGGCCGAGAAACAGGACACGGTCGCCAATGCCCAGCTCGCGCGCCTGGGCCTTGAGGTCTTCCTCAAGACGACCTTTGCCGAGGATCACCAGCTGACTGTTGGCCGGCAAACCCGGCAACGCCATGGCAAAACCTTCCAGCAATGTGGCTTGATCCTTGTCCGGGTGCAGCCGTCCGACGTTGCCGACAATCCAGGCATCGACCGACAGGCCCAGGGTTTCCCGCGCCTCACGGGCCGACAGCTGGCTGGCCTGCAAGGCCGGCACGTCAATGCGGTTGTAGAGCGTCTGAATTCGCGCCGCAGGCCACTTGGGCAAGCACTCACGAATGTCATCGCGGACCGCATCGGATACCCCGAGCAGGCTCAGGCGCTTGCTGAAAATGCGTGCGAAGAGTTTACGGCTGCCACGTTTGTAATCGCCAAACGCGTGATGCACGCCAATCACTGGCAAAGAAGTGCCAAGCAAGGCGATATAAATCGGCTTGAAGCGATGGGCAATGCAGAAACTGAAGTTGCGCGAGGCGGCGATCTTGCGCAGATCGCCGATGGCGCCCAGCTTCAGGCCACGAATGGCCCTGGAGCTGTATTCCATGAACAACACTTCATCGGATGCGCAAGCCGTGGCGACTTCGGCGTCGGCAACCCCGGTCAGAAACACCGTGGTCACACGATACCCGGTCCCCGCGAACAGGCTGGCGTACTGCCGGGCGCAGTCCAGAAACGGGCCGTCATAGCCGTGACAGAACTGCAGCACATGGCGTTCAGCCGAGCGTGTCATAAGCGTTGGCGCCCTCTTTGACCACTAGAATGTCTTCCATGATCAAGTACTGTAGATCGGAACCGAAGAACATGTTCAAGGCATCCGTCGGCGAGCAGATCATCGGTTCGCCGCGACGGTTGAGCGAAGTGTTCAGCGACACGCCGTTACCCGTCAGGACTTCCAGCGCCTTCATCATGTCGTAATAGCGCGGGTTGTATTCGCGCTTGAGCACCTGGGCACGGGAAGTACCGTCCTCATGGACGACTTCAGGCACGCGGGTTTTCCACTCTTCAGCCACTTCGAAGGTGAAGGTCATGAACGGCGCAGGGTGATCGATCTTGATCATTTGCGGTGCCACGGTGTCGAGCATCGACGGGCAGAAAGGCCTCCAGCGCTCGCGGAACTTGATCTGGTGGTTGATGCGATCCGCCACACCGGCCACGCTCGGGCAACCGATGATCGAACGACCGCCCAAGGCACGCGGACCGAACTCCATGCGGCCCTGGAACCAGGCCACCGGGTTGCCATCGACCATGATTTTGGCGATCTGCTCCGGCATGTTGTCGAGCTTGCGCCATTTCGGCTTGTTCTCGTGACGGGCGCACGCAGCGATCACATCTTCGTTGCTGTACGACGGGCCGAGGTAGACGTGCTCCATCTTCTCGACCGGTACGCCACGTGCGTGGGACACATAGGCTGCGGCGCCAACCGCGGTGCCGGCATCGCCGGACGCAGGCTGCACGAACAGCTCCTTGATGTCGTCGCGGGCGATGATCTTCTGGTTCAGCTTGACGTTCAGCGCGCAGCCACCAGCGAAGGCCAGCTTGCCGGTCTGCTTGAGGACGTCGCCCAGGTAGTAGTCGATCATCTGCAGCGCGATTTTTTCGAACAGCGCCTGCATGCTCGCGGCGTAGTGGATGTAAGGTTCGTCGGCGATGTCGCCTTCGCGCTTTGGCCCCAGCCACTCGATCAGCTTCGGCGAGAAGTAGAATCCCTTGCCCTTCTCTTTATAGCGACGCAGGCCGATGACGTTGGCGTAGTCGGTGTTAATCACCAACTCGCCGTTTTCGAACGAGGCCAGGCGAGAGAAATCATACTTGCTGGCGTCACCATACGGCGCCATGCCCATGACCTTGAACTCACCGTCAAGCATCTCGAAACCGAGGAACTCGGTGATCGCGCCATACAGGCCGCCGAGGGAGTCAGGGTCGAAGAATTCCTTGATCTTGTGGATCTTGCCGTTTTCACCGTAACCGAAGAAGGTCGTGGCGTATTCGCCCTTGCCATCGATCCCGAGGATCGCGGTCTTCTCCTTGAAACCGGAGCAATGGTAAGCGCTGGAGGCGTGGGCCAAGTGGTGTTCGACCGGCTCGATCTTGATTTTCTTCGGGTCGAAGCCCAGTTGCTCCAGGCACCAGACAATCTTGTTGCGATAGCGCTTGTAGCGACGGTTACCCATCAGGATCGCGTCGAGGGCGCGGTCCGGGGCGTACCAGTAACGCTTGGCGTAATGCCAGCGCGCCTTGCCGAACAGGCTGATCGGTGCGAACGGAATTGCTACCACGTCAACGTCGGAAGGCTTGATGCCGGCCTGTTCCAGGCAGAACTTCGCCGATTCGTAAGGCATGCGGTTCTTTGCATGTTTATCGCGCACAAAGCGCTCTTCTTCAGCCGCCGCGACCAGCTTGCCGTCGATGTACAAGGCTGCGGAAGGATCATGGCTAAGGGCGCCGGACAGGCCAAGAATCGTCAATGCCACAGGGGTCTAGCCTCTTTAGTCTGCATGCAGGCGCAACGCGCCTCAAAAATTAATGTGCCCTCGCAAGCGGCGAGAGACAGCTAAAGGGCGGGATTATAGCTTAAACATGCCGGGAATGACCCTACGGTTATCAGCCTCGTAAAGACGCACCGCGCACTCAGCCACGCGCCGGGCGCCAGTAAATGCGGATGTTGCCATCCATGCCCTGCCGGACAATCGTGTATGGCAAGGCAACGGTATCCAGTGCGCCGGACAGGGCGAGGTCCAGCAATACCAGCGGCACGAGCACTCCGGTAGGATCGGGCGGCGCATTCATTACGCAGAAATCGTAGGCCAGGCCGCTATAGACCCGGGGAATGGACTGACAATAGGTTTTTTGCCTTCGAAGTCCCCGAGCCGCATCCTCGTCGCCCTGCAGCACGGTCGAGGCGGTTCCGCAACCGGCCAGGGTCAGTGAGATGGCACTCGATGCAACCGCCATTTTTATCGTCAAAGTCTGCCCTCCGAAAAACGTCAGGCAAATTAGCATCGAGGTTATTCAGGCCACAGTTCATGGCTTCTCAAGATCGTGTAGGACCGTTCATAAAAACCTGTCACCTGATCCTGGGCAAATGATCTGGCCGTGTCAGGCAGCGCTGGAAGCATCCTTGGGCAGGCGCTGATCGATGACCTGATAAAGCGCGCTGTTTTCAGGCCAGTTACGCATGAACCGCGCCCGGTCCCGTGCATAGGCTGGGGCGAAGCTGCCGAGCGAGCCGTGCTGACACATCGAATCCAGATCGATCAGCGCCCAGCGATCCTGCTGCCAGAACAGGTTGTGACCCTTGAAATCGCCGTGACTGATGCGCAATCGGATCAATTCGGCAAACAGGTGATCCAGCGCCGCCAACTCCGCCTCGGGTGCGTTGCCGCGCTCGACGTAAGGCGCAAAGCGCTCGATGATGTCCGGCCCCGGCAAGTACTCGGTGACCAGATAGGCGCGACCGCGCAACCAGAGATAACGCTTCTCCAGCAACGCCAGCGGTTTGGGCGTGGCGATGCCGAGGAACGCCAGGCGATTGCCTTCGCGCCAGGAATGCCAGGCACGGCTCGGACGCCAGAAGCGTTTGAGCCAGTGAGCGAAACCCTTGATGTTGTAGCGCTTGATGACCAGCGCACGACCGCCCACCTCGACCTTGCCAACGCTCGCCGCGCCGCCGGTCTTGTACAAGTGGCCCTGATCGAGCAACGCATCGGCCTGCGCCAGAACCGGCAACATCGCAGCCTCTTCCTCGCGGCGAATCGCCCGCAAACCGAACGCGCCGCGCTGCACGCTGAACAGCGTGCACTCACGACCGACCTTGTTCAGGAAGTCCTTCAGGCGCCAACTGCGGACCTTGTCGATCTGCTTCTGCAAGGCTTCCATGGGCAAGGCATGCTCACCGTTGCTCAGCAGGTAGTACACCAGCAACTCTTCGGTGAATGGCTCCAGCGACGTGGGCAACTGGGCAAAAAACACCCCGAGGTTTTCCAGCACTTTCTGCCGTGACAGCGGCTGTCCGGGCGTTTCGCTACAGATCCCGGCGCCATCGATCAAATAAAGGCGATTGCCCTGGCGCAGCAGGTTGTCCAGATGCAGGTCTTCCTGCCACAGGCCCTTGCGGTGCATTTGACCAATCGCACCCAGCGCTTCAGCCAGAACGGCTGCTTGTTCATCGGCCAGCACAGGCAGGTGTTCGACCCGTTTCCAGGCCTCATCGAGGCTTTCGGCGCTCTCGAGAAAATCGAACAGCAACCAACCACCCTCACCGTCCTTGAGGCCATCGGCCAACAGCAATGGCGTGGTCAGGCCTTGCGCGGCGAGAAGACGAACACCTTCCAGCTCTCGCTGAAAATGCCGGGCGGCCTTGCTACCAACCAGCAATTTGGCCAACACCGGGCGACCGCGCCAGATGCCCGCACCGACATAACGCTGCCCCGGCAACACCCGCAACAGGCTCAACAACTGCAGCTGCGCAGGCCCGGCAGCATCGGCCAGCGGAATGCTCAGCGGCAGGCTCGGACTGCGACCGGCGTTTTTCAGCTCGGACAATCGCATCAACACTTCTCCTTCTGGCCGCGCATGTGATATTCGCTCCACTCGGACGCCCGATGCAGTAACGGCTCCGGATCCTTGATCCGGTCGTGCTGGCCCAATAACAAAGGCCGGGACTTTTTCAAGTCGTCATCAAGCTGCAGGGTCCAGAGCGCGTCGAAAGAGCCAAGGCCATGACGCTCAAGGTGCGCATGGTCTTCAGCGGCCAGAAAATCAGTCATTCACGCCCCTCGAAAAATCTCACCACATGCCGGATCCGCTTTTTATCCGCAGCGGTGAGGCGGGTCCTTTGCCTGTATTGCAGGTAAAAGCGCAGGCGCTGGGTCGCCGACAGGTGATACTTGGCAACCTTGTCGAGACACGCCAGGTCCTTGGTAATACGGTACTTGAGCCAGAAACCGCGCCAGAAATCCCCATTGGGGCAGTCGATCAGAAACAGTCTGGCCTGATCGTCGATCAGCAGGTTGCGCCACTTCAGATCGTTATGGGTGAACCGGTGATCGTGCATGGTCCGGGTGTAGTCGGCCAATTGACGACTGACCGCGTCGACCCAGGCACGGTCCGCAAGCTTCGGATCGCGCCGGTTGGCCAATACCGACAGGTCTTCGGTATGCGGCAATTCACGCGTGATCATTGCCCCACGATCATAGGCCGCGCCGCGTCGCTCCAGCCCCCACGCCACCACCTCGGCAGTGGGAATGCCCCACTTGGCGAAGCGCTTGAGGTTCTGCCACTCCATCTTCACCCTCGGCTTGCCGAGGTAGCGACGCAGGCCTTTGCCTGCACCGACATAGCGCTTGACGTAATAGTTGACGCCATTGCGCCGAATGCGAATGACCTCGGACAGCGGATCGAGGGTCAGCTGCTCGCCTTTGAGCGCAAAAACGGCATCAAGACTACCGAAGTCATCTGCCAGGTCGCTGTAAGCCGGTTCCAGTTTCCAGGCCGACATCAGAGCGCATCCCCGTAGCGCTGTTTACGCTCGTAAAGCTTGTTGGCCTTGCCTTCAAGCCACGCCAGCAGCGGGCCTTCTTCCGCCAGGATCTGGCGCAGCGGTCGCTGGAAATAACCTTTGAGGAAGCGCAGTTTGTCGCGCCGGGTCAATCCGATGTCCAGCGCCGAGAAATACAGCGCCGCCAGATCCTTGTCGCGCCAGCGCCGGGTGATCGCCGGTCGGGTCTGGGCGCGGTGCAGGTCGATCACCGAGAGCTTGAAGTCATCTGCGGTCACCGGTTTGTCGGTGTGCAGCAGGAAGTGACAGATGTAGCAGTCGCGATGGTTGACCCCGGCGCGGTGCATCATGCCGGTCATGCGCGCCACTTCGGCGATCAGCGCACGCTTGAGCCGTGGCTCGGGCGGCTGCTTGACCCAATCGAGGCTGAAATCTTCGAGACTGACAGTCGGTGCCAGTTCTTCGGTGACGATGAACGAGTGCTGGTCTGCCGGGTTGCTGCCCTTTTCGCCGTAAGCCACGGCGGTCATGGTCGGGACCCCGACTTCCTGCAAACGCTGGATGGCTTTCCACTCCTGGCCCGCGCCGAGCACCGGTAATTTGGCGGTGAGCAGGTTCTTGAAGATTTCGCCCCAGCCGATGCCACGGTGAATCTTCACGAAGAACCCGTTGCCGTCCACTTCAGTGCGCAGGGTGCGGCGAGCCTCCAGTTCGCGGTACACCTCGCCCTGCAGCCCCTCGACTTCGGCGAACGGGTCGCGTCCGGCCCAGAGGCTCTTGAACGGTTCAGCCAGCATCAACTTCATTCAGCGTGCTCCGCCAGAATCACATCAGCCGCGTGCTGCGGCATGCTATAGAGGTCGGCCGTCTCGGCGAAGGCCACACCATTGCGGCTCCAGGCCGCCCGTGCCTGAGCGTCATTCAGCATGCCGGTCAGGTACTGGTTCAACTGCGATTGATCGAACGGCTCATCCAGCACCAGGCCGGCATCGGCCTCGGCAATGTAGTGGGCGTAACCGCATACCGCACTCACCAGCACCGGCAACCCGGCCACCAGCGCCTCAAGCAGCACGGTGCCGGTGTTTTCGTTGTACGCCGGGTGGATCAACAGATCGGCACCGAGCAGGAAACGCGGAATATCGCTGCGCCCCTTGAGGAACGTCACGTTGTCGCCGAGCCCCAGCGTGGCACTTTGCATCTGGAATAACTTGGGGTCGTCCTGACCAATTACAAACAGCCGGGTGCGTTTCTTCAGATCAGCGGGCAATGCCGCCAAAGCCTTGAGGCTGCGATCCACACCCTTGGTCTTGAAACCGGAACCGATCTGGACCAACAGCAGCTCATCATCCTTCAAGCTGAATTCGGCTCGGAAGCCGGCGCGGATGTCGTCCGCATCGGACGGGCGTCGCCGGTCCTGGGCAATGCCCGGTGGCAGCAGGTGGAAGCGCTTGAGCGGCGTGTCGTAGTGCTTGATGAACAGCGGCTGCTGCACTTCGGAAATCATCAGGATCTCGGTCTTGGCATCCCTGGCAAACACCGCGCGTTCGTACTCGGCAAAGTGGCGGTAACGCCCCCAGCGCCGGTACAGCGAATTACGCAGATTCTGCGCCTTGTCTTCGAAGCAGCCGTCGGCGGCGTAGTAGACATCCAGGCCCGGCATTTTGTTGAAGCCGATCAAACGGTCGACCGGACGCTTGGCCAGGTCCGCCTCCATCCACGCGCTGAGTTTTTCGTTGCGCCGATGGTTGAACAAAGCCTTGACCGGCGCTACCAGCACTTCGAAGCCCGGCGGCACGTCGCCTTCCCAGATCAACGTGTAGACGCGAATCTGGTGCCCACGCTTTTGGCACTCCAGGGCAATGCGCATGAAGTCGCGCTGCAAGCCGCCAAAGGGAAAATATTTGTACAGGACAAATGCCAATTGCATCAGCGCAGCTCCTCAGCCAGTAACAACGTGCTCAGTCGGCTCGCGACACGCTCGGGATTCAGACGCGTGAAGCACAGCGGCCACTCGCGTTTCAGGTCAAACCGACGGGCGTCTTCGGCCGTCGGTTGATAGGTGCATTTTTTTTGCAGGCAAGGCGCGCAAGGGAAGTCGCTGGCGATGTGGATCTGCGACTTGCCATAGGCGCCGGTCAGGCCAGGATTGGTCGGGCCGAACAGTGACAGCGTCGGCACATCCAGTGCAGCGGCCAGGTGACCCAGGCCGGTGTCCACTGCCACGCAGGCCTGTGCGCCGGCCAGCGCTTTGCCGACACCGGCCAGATTCAGTTTGGGCAGCACTTCGACGTGCTTCATGTCTTTGGCAATGCGCTCGGCGCGGGCCTTCTCGATGGCATTGCCCCAGGGCAACTTCACCCCGACGCCCAGATAACCGACACGTTCGGCCAGCTCGCGCCAGTAGGCTTCGGGCCAGTGCTTGGTGTCCCAAGTGGTGCCGTGCAGAAACAGCACGTAGGGGTTCTTGCGCGGCAACTCCACCAGGCGCTCGACACTCAGGCCGTAATCGCCCAGGCCCTTGGGCAGGTCGTAGCCGAGGGCGATGGCGAACAACTGGCGAACTCGCTCCACCGCATGCTGGCCACGGGCAACCGCCAGGCGCCGATCATAGAAACGCGCAGCGATCGGCTCGCGTGCCGAGCTCTTGTCCAGGCCGGCCACCGGCGCCTTGACGTAACGGGTCAGCCAGGCACTTTTCAGCAGCCCCTGGGCATCAATGACCAGGTCGTACCGGGTCGCACGAACGCTTTGCTTGAAACGCTTCCACTCGCCACTCTTGATGGTTTGCCAGATGTTCTTGCGCCAGCGACGGATCGCCACCGGAATCACCTTGCCCACCGCAGGGTGCCAGGTCGGGATCTCGGCGAACCCCTCCTCCACCACCCAGTCGAATTTGATGCCGGGAATCGCCCGCGCCGCATCGGTCAACGCCGGCAACGCGTGAATTACGTCGCCCAGCGATGAAGTCTTGATCAGCAGTACCCGCAAACTATTGAACCTCGACCACAGTGCCCTGCAACCGCTGCAAGGCTTCGTTCACTGCCTGCGGCATGAGCTGGCGCAGGCAGTTGTAATGGCCGAATCGGCAAGTGCGATCGAAGCAAGGGCTGCATTCGATGCCCAGGCGCACGATTTCGACGTGCTCGGCCAGCGGCGGCGTAAAACCCGGCGAAGTCGAACCGTAGACTGCCACCAGCGACCGGTTCAGTGCGGCGGCGACGTGCATCAGGCCGGAATCGTTGGACACCACCGAGTCGGCGCAGGACAGCAGATCGATCGCCTCGGCCAGCGAAGTGCCGCCACTGAGGTTCACCGACTCTTCACGCAAACCGGGAATCAGGCGCGAACGAATGTCTTCGCCCACGGCATGATCGTTTTTCGAACCGAACAGCCAGACTTGCCAACCCTCGCGGATTTTCGCTTCGGCAACCTTGGCGTAGTGCTCCGACGGCCAGCGCTTGGATTCGCCAAACTCGGCGCCCGGACACAGCGCCAGCACCGGACGATCGAGGGCCAGACCGAACTTGGCCAGTGCCGCTTCGCGGGTCACCGGGTCGATCTGCAGGCTCGGTCGCGGGTAAGGTTTGGGCAATTCGACACCCGGCTCGTGCGCCAGGGCCATGAAGCGCTCGATCATCAGCGGGTAACGTTCCTTGTCCAGCGTGCGCACATCATTGAGCAGGCCGTAACGGAATTCGCCGCGCCAACCGGTGCGTTTGGGGATGCCGGCGAAAAACGGCACCAGCGCCGACTTCAGGGAATTGGGCAACAGGATCGCCTGGTCGTACTGGCCGGCCAGGGATTTGCCGATACGCCGACGCGTCGCCAGCTCCAGCACGCCGTGACCAAGCGGAAAGCTCAGGGCCTGGCGGACTTCGGGCATGCGCTCAAGAATCGGCCGGCTCCACTCGGGGGCCAGCACGTCGATTTCGCATTGCGGGTGGCGTTGCTTGAGACACTGAAACAGTGTCTGCGCCATCACCATGTCACCGACCCAACTGGGCCCAACGATCAGAATTTTCATGTGGTTTCCAAAACGATCCGGGGAGGCTTTACGCCTCCCCGCCTCGAGAATCTCTGCAGGGGCAACGCATGCTTGCGATGGGTCATCACTTTCAACATTGCTGTCGACTGTCACTCCGCTATCGCGAGCAGGCTCGCTCCCACATTGGGTATGGGTGCCTCAATCTACACATCACCACTAATCCCTGTGAGAGCGAGCCTGCTCGCGATGAACCTGAGGACTGCGCGGGGTATCAGGTTAGCCGAGTCATCGTTAACCACCATCGCGAGCAAGCTCGCTGCTACAACCCCAGCTCTTTCCAGATCCGCATGACCTGTCGCCGTTCGTCCGCGAACTGGTCGCCGGGAATCACCCCCGGGTCCTTCTGCAAGGCCTGCCGGTGGGCGGCGGAGCGGTACGCCTTATAGGCTTCACGCAACAGGCTGGTATCTTCGGCGGGCATCAGGCCTTCGTGTTCCAGCTCTTCCAGAATCCGGATATTGTCCGTCCAGCGCAGCAATGCCGGGTGTGTTTCGGACCACGCCAGGGCCGCGTATTGCACCATAAATTCAATATCGACGATACCTCCGGCGTCCTGCTTGAGATCGAACGGCGCCGTGGCCTCGAAGGCATTTGCCCCGGTGCCGGCGGCGGTGCTCTTGCTGCCGAGGTTGTCGCGCATCTTGGCGCGCATCTCGCTGACCTCCTGGCGCAGGGTCGGCAAATCACGTGTTTTGCCCAGGATCGCCGCGCGAACCTGTTCGAATGCGCGGCCAACATCCTCGCTGCCCACCAACACCCGGGCCCGCACCAATGCCTGATGCTCCCAGGTCCAGGCTTCATTTTCCTGATAGCGGGCAAAAGCCCCCAGCGAACTCACCAGCAACCCCGCCGCACCTGACGGTCGAAGGCGCATATCCACTTCATAGAGTTGACCGGAGTTGGTCTGGGCCGTCAGCAAGTGAATGATCCGTTGCCCCAGGCGGGTAAAGAATTGCGCCCCATCGATAGGCTTCGGCCCGTCGGTCTCCGCTTGCGGATCGCCATCGTGGATGAACACCAGATCCAGGTCCGAACCATGCCCCAATTCCAGGCCGCCGACCTTTCCATAACCGACAATGATGAAGCCGGGATCGCACAACGTGCCGTCGCTGCGCAGCGGCGTACCGTACTTGGCCACGGTCTGACGCCAGGCCAGGGCCAGCACTTGCTCCAGAATCGCTTCGGCGAGCCAGGTCAGGTAATCGCTGACTTTCATCAGTGGCAGGCTGCCGGCGATTTCCGACGCAGCAACCCGCAAGCGGTGCGCCAGTTTGAAATGGCGCAAGGCTTCCATTTGCTGTTCGAGGTCGTCCTCGGGGATTCGCGTCAGGCGCTCGCGCAATTCGGCGGCCAATTCCGGCGCCAGGGGCGGTTTGAACAGCCGGCCTTCGTTGAGCAGCTCGTCGAGCAGCAACGGGAAGCGGGTGATCTGTTCGGCGATCCACGGGCTCGCTGCGCACAAGGTCAGCAGGCGCCGCAAGGCACCGGGGTTTTCGGTCAACAGCACCAGATAGGCCGAGCGGCGAGCCACGGCTTCCACCAGTGGCAGCACCCGTTCCAGCACCAGATCCGGGTTAGCGTGCTCCACGGCCTGAGCCAACAGCCGCGGGATAAATGCATCGAGGCGCTCGCGCCCCAAACGCTGCATGGCCCGCAGTTGCGGACTGCCACGCAGGCTGGCCAGGGCTTTCAGCGCCTTGGGCGCATCGCTGAAACCACCCTCCTGCAACTGGCGACAGGCCGCTTCTTCATCCTGAGCCTCTTCCCACAGGGGTAGCCACTCACCACCGACCACCACTTCGCTTTCGGCATCGTCTTCGTCGGGATCGGCGATCACCTGGGCGAAGTGCCAGGCAATGCGGCCACGCCAGTACATCAGTTGCTCATGAAAAGCCGCCCAATCGGCGAAGCCCAACATAAAGGCAATGCGTGCCTGATCCTGCTCGCCATCGGGCAGCATCTGCGTCTGGCGGTCGGCAATCGTCTGGATCGCATGTTCGGTGTAACGGAGGAATTCGTAGCCTTCGCGCAGCTCGCTGATCACCGCCGGCGGCAAGTAACCCTGACCTTCCAGCGTGCTCAGTACCTTTAATAGTGGACGTTGCTGCAGGCTCAGGTCGCGCCCACCGTGAATCAACTGGAAAGCCTGGGCGATGAACTCGACTTCGCGGATGCCACCAGAGCCCAGCTTGATGTTGTCGGCCATGCCCTTGCGCCGCACTTCCTGCTGGATCAGTTGCTTCATGGTGCGCAACGCTTCGATGGCCGAGAAGTCCAGATAACGCCGGTATACGAAGGGTCGCAGCATCTCTTGCAGTTGCGCACCGGCCACTTGATCGCCCGCCACCACCCGCGACTTGATCATCGCGTAGCGTTCCCAGTCGCGACCCTGATCCTGATAGTACTGCTCCAGCGCGTTGAAACTCAGGACCAGCGCGCCCGCCGAACCGTACGGCCGCAGGCGCATGTCGACACGGAACACAAAACCGTCGACGGTCATCGGGTCCAGGGCCTTGATCAGGCGCTGCCCAAGGCGGATGAAGAATTCCTGGTTATCCAGCGGACGTTTCACACCGACGGTTTCGCCGCCCTCGGGGTAAGCGAAAATCAGGTCGATGTCCGACGAAAGGTTGAGTTCCACCGCACCAAGCTTGCCCATGCCCAGGACAACCATTTGCTGCGGCTGGCCACTGCGTCGACCGGTGGGTACGCCGAACTGCTGGCAATGGCGCGAGTACAGCCACTGATAGGCCTGATCGATGCTGGCGTCAGCCATGTCCGACAGGTCGCGGCAGGTCTGCACCAGATCGGCCTGGCGGGTCAGGTCACGCCAGATAATCCGTACCTGATGACGGGCACGTTGACGGCGCAACGCGCGACCGAGCTGTTCTTCGGTCTCGGCGGCGCTCACCGCTGCCGCAATCTGCGCACACAACTCGCCGGGAGCGAAGTGGCGGTCGAGTTCGCCAGACTGCACCAGGTCCAGCAACATCAAAGGGTCACGAACACTCTGTTCAATCACGAAATCGCTGGCGGCGGTCACGCGGGCAAACTGTGCCCAGCGATCCGGGGTCCAGGTGGAGAGGCCATGGTCATCATCCAAAGCACCGACGGCGGTACGGAACGACTGCTCGGCACGGGTGACAAACGGCAGCAGAACGGAGGGCAGTTCGGCGAGCGAAGGGAGGCTCATGGTCTATCCTTGATCGGCGTGTATTGGGCTGCATGTAGTGAATCTTGCAAACACACTACCTGGAGGACTGTCGAACAAAAGTTAGAAATAGCTGAAAATTCTATTTTTTTGGCATCCAGCATCAAGCTTTCACCTTTTACGATTGGAAAAAGACCAACCTTAACGATTATTCTCACAACGCAGCCGGGGGCCACAAGCCGCTCATCTGTAGTTTTACTACTCGTATATACATTAGCAAGGCTGAAATGCCGGAAGATTTGTAGTAAAACTACACACCGCCGGAACAACCTATCGGCAATCCAAGAATTCATAACGTCTGCCCACAAGGCCAGTCGCTAACTCAGGCAACCGATTCTGGTAGCCTTTCCGCCCTGGAGCAAGCCATGCAAGACCTCGATCCCGTCGAAACCCAGGAATGGCTGGACGCCCTGGAATCGGTTCTCGACAAAGAAGGCGAAGACCGTGCTCACTATCTGATGACCCGTATGGGTGAACTCGCGACCCGCAGCGGTTCGCAGTTGCCTTACGCCATCACCACGCCTTACCGCAACACGATCCCCGTTACCCACGAAGCACGCATGCCTGGCGACCTGTTCATGGAACGCCGCATTCGCTCGCTGGTGCGCTGGAACGCGATGGCCATGGTAATGCGTACGAACCTGAAAGATTCTGACCTCGGCGGTCACATCTCCAGCTTCGCTTCCAGTGCGACCCTGTATGACATCGGCTTCAACTACTTCTTCCAGGCCCCGACCGACGAACACGGCGGCGACCTGATCTACTTCCAGGGCCACACCTCGCCAGGCGTTTACGCCCGTGCATTCATGGAAGGCCGCATCACCGAAGACCAGATGAACAACTTCCGCCAGGAAGTCGACGGTCAGGGCCTGTCGTCCTACCCGCACCCTTGGCTGATGCCTGACTTCTGGCAGTTCCCGACCGTATCCATGGGTCTGGGCCCGATCCAGGCGATCTACCAGGCACGCTTCATGAAGTACCTGGAAGCCCGCGGCTTCATTCCTGCCGGCAAACAAAAAGTCTGGTGCTTCCTGGGCGACGGCGAGTGTGACGAGCCGGAATCCCTGGGCGCGATCTCGCTGGCTGGCCGCGAGAAGCTCGACAACCTGATCTTCGTCATCAACTGCAACCTGCAGCGCCTCGACGGCCCGGTTCGCGGCAACGGCAAGATCATCCAGGAACTCGAAGGCGTGTTCCGCGGTGCCCAGTGGAACGTGAGCAAAGTCATCTGGGGCCGTTTCTGGGACCCGCTGCTGGCCAAGGACGTCGACGGCATCCTGCAACGTCGCATGGACGAAGTCATCGACGGCGAGTACCAGAACTACAAAGCCAAAGACGGCGCATTCGTGCGTGAACACTTCTTCAACTCGCCGGAACTCAAGGCGATGGTTGCAGACCTGTCCGACGACGAGATCTGGAAACTCAACCGTGGCGGCCACGACCCGTACAAGGTCTATGCGGCGTACCACCAGGCGGTCAACCACAAAGAACAACCGACCGTCATCCTGGCCAAGACCATCAAGGGTTATGGCACCGGTGCCGGCGAAGCGAAGAACACCGCGCACAACACCAAGAAAGTCGATGTCGACAGCCTGAAGTTGTTCCGCGACCGCTTCGACATTCCGGTCAAGGACGAAGAGCTGGAAAACCTGCCGTTCTTCAAGCCGGAGCCAAACAGCGCCGAAGCCCGTTACCTGAGCGAGCGCCGTGCCGCACTGGGCGGTTTCGTGCCACAGCGCCGCGCGCAAAGCTTCAGCGTACCGACGCCGTCCCTCGATACCCTCAAGGCCATCCTCGACGGCTCGGGCGACCGTGAAATCTCCACCACCATGGCCTTCGTGCGCATCCTGGCGCAACTGGTCAAGGACAAGGAAATCGGCCCGCGCATCGTTCCGATCATCCCGGACGAAGCCCGTACCTTCGGTATGGAAGGCATGTTCCGTCAGTTGGGCATCTACTCGTCCGTTGGCCAGCTCTACGAGCCAGTCGATAAAGACCAGGTGATGTTCTACAAGGAAGACAAGAAGGGCCAGATCCTCGAAGAAGGCATCAACGAAGCGGGCGCCATGAGCTCCTTCATCGCTGCCGGTACTTCGTACTCCAGCCACAACCAGCCAATGCTGCCGTTCTACATCTTCTATTCGATGTTCGGCTTCCAGCGTATCGGCGACCTGGCCTGGGCCGCTGGCGACAGCCGCACCCGTGGCTTCCTGATCGGCGGCACCGCCGGCCGTACCACGCTGAACGGTGAAGGCCTGCAACACGAAGACGGTCACAGCCACCTGCTGGCTGCCACCATCCCGAACTGCCGCACCTACGATCCAACCTACGGCTACGAGCTGGCGGTGATCATCCAGGACGGCATGAAGAAGATGACCGAAGAGCAACAGGACGTCTTCTACTACATCACCGTGATGAACGAGTCGTACCAGCAGCCAGCCATGCCGGCCGGTGCCGAAGAAGGCATCAAGAAAGGCATGTACCTGCTCGAAGAAGACACCCGCGAAGCGGCGCACCACGTTCAGCTGATGGGCTCCGGCACCATCCTGCGTGAAGTCCGCGAAGCCGCGAAGATCCTGCGTGAAGAGTTCAACGTCGGCGCCGACGTATGGAGCGTTACCAGCTTCAACGAACTGCGTCGCGATGGCCTGGCCGTTGAGCGCAGCAACCGTCTGCACCCTGGCCAGAAGCCTAAGCTGAGCTATGTGGAAGAGTGCCTGAACGGCCGTAAAGGTCCGGTCATCGCCTCTACCGACTACATGAAACTGTTCGCCGAGCAGATCCGTCAGTGGGTACCGTCCAAGGAATTCAAAGTCCTGGGCACCGACGGTTTCGGCCGCAGCGACAGCCGCAAGAAACTGCGTCATTTCTTCGAAGTCGACCGTCATTTCGTGGTGTTGGCAGCCCTGGAAGCACTGGCTGACCGTGGTGACATCGAACCTAAAGTGGTGGCCGAGGCCATCGCCAAGTTCGGTATCAACCCGGAAAAACGCAACCCACTGGACTGCTGAGGAGAGATTCTGTGAGCGAACTCATTCGCGTACCTGACATCGGCAGCGGTGAAGGTGAAGTAATTGAACTGTTTGTGAAGGTCGGCGACCGTATCGAAGCCGATCAGAGCATCCTGACGCTGGAATCGGACAAGGCGAGCATGGAAGTCCCTGCTCCCAAGGCCGGTATCATCAAGAGCCTGAAAGTGAAGCTCGGCGATCGCCTGAAAGAAGGCGACGAATTGCTGGAGCTGGAAGTCGAAGGTGCCGCTGCGGCGGCCCCTGCGGCTGCCGCCGCGCCTGCTGCAAAAGCGCCAGCTGCACCGGCGCCTGCCGCCGCTGCTCCAGCGCCGGCCGCAGCACCTGCTGCCGCTTCGGTTCAGCAAGTGCACGTGCCGGACATCGGTTCGTCGGGCAAGGCCCAGATCATCGAGATCCAGGTCAAGGTCGGCGACACCGTCGAGGCTGATCAGTCACTGATCACCCTGGAATCCGACAAGGCGAGCATGGAAATCCCGTCGCCTGCCGCTGGCGTGGTCAAGGCCATCAGCGTCAAGCTCAACGACGAAGTCGGCACTGGCGACCTGATTCTGGACCTGGAAGTGGCGGGTGCTGCGGCACCGGCTGCGGCCGCTCCAGCCCAGGCAGCTGCACCTGCCGCCGCAGCTCCAGCGCCAGCCGCTGCTGCTCCGGCCGCACCGGTGGCCGATAGCGTTCAGGACATCCACGTGCCGGACATCGGTTCGTCGGGCAAGGCCAAGATCATCGAAGTCCTGGTCAAGGCCGGCGACAGCGTCGAAGCCGACCAGTCGCTGATCACCCTGGAATCCGACAAGGCGAGCATGGAAATCCCGTCGCCTGCCGCTGGCGTGGTGGAAAGCGTTTCGATCAAGCTGGACGACGAAGTCGGTACCGGCGACCTGATCCTGAAGCTGAAAGTCAAAGGCGCCGCCCCGGCCGCTGCTCCGGCACCGGCCGCAGCTGCACCGAGCGCTCCGGCCGCGGCTGCCGCTCCTGCCGCCGCCGCACCGGTTGCTGCCCCGGCCGCGGCTCCAGCCAAGCCTGGTGCCAAGGTTCACGCCGGCCCGGCCGTGCGCCAACTGGCCCGTGAATTCGGTGTCGAGCTGAGCGCCGTGGGCGCTAGCGGTCCGCACGGTCGCATCCTCAAGGAAGACGTGCAGGTTTACGTCAAAGCCATGATGCAGAAGGCCAAGGAAGCACCGGCCGCTGCTGCCGGCGCAACCGGTGGCGCGGGCATCCCGCCGATTCCGGTCGTGGACTTCAGCCGCTTCGGTGAAATCGAAGAAGTGCCGATGACCCGCCTGATGCAGGTCGGCGCCGCCAACCTGCACCGCAGCTGGCTGAACGTGCCACACGTGACGCAATTCGACTCGGCGGATATCACCGAACTCGAAGCGTTCCGTAACGCTCAGAAAGCCGTTGCAGAGAAGGCCGGCGTCAAGCTGACCATCCTGCCGCTGCTGCTCAAGTCCTGCGCGCACCTGCTCAAGGAACTGCCGGACTTCAACAGTTCGCTGGCTCCAAGCGGCAAGGCGATCATCCGCAAGAAGTACGTGAACATCGGCTTCGCCGTCGACACCCCGGATGGCCTGCTGGTACCGGTCATCAAGAACGTCGACCAGAAGAGCCTGCTGCAACTGGCCGCCGAGGCCGCTTCCCTGGCTGAAAAAGCCCGGACCAAGAAGCTCTCGTCGGACGAGATGCAAGGCGCCTGCTTCACCATTTCCAGCCTCGGCCACATTGGCGGCACCGGCTTCACGCCGATCGTCAACGCGCCGGAAGTGGCGATCCTCGGTGTTTCCAAAGCGACCATCCAGCCCGTCTGGGATGGCAAAGCCTTCCAGCCGAAGCTGATGCTGCCGCTGTCGCTGTCCTACGATCACCGTGTGATCAACGGCGCCGCGGCTGCACGCTTCACCAAGCGTCTGAGCGACCTGCTGGCGGACATCCGCACCATCCTGCTGTAACACCGGACGGCCCTCCTTTCCCGGAGGGCCAGCCGCGTTTCGTTTTCCGAGCGCCACGCTCGTACCTCAACCCCGCCAATTTGGCGGGGCTTTTTTTGCCTGCGATTTTTAATCGAAAAGAATGCCTTCCTACATTTGTGGCTGATATCGCCCACAACTTGAATCCATTTCGGCTCGATATTTTTTAGGGCCAAATAACTAGCCTTAGTTGCGAGGTTACCGAGCAAACCCAACTAAAAACTTATTGACTCAATCAGCGCAAAGCCGAATGGACTCGAATATGTTCAAACCAACCGTTGGCCCCATTATTGGCCACACCACGACCAATCACGTACGCATATTCCTGCGCGCAGATAAACAAAAGGATGCGCCGGTATTTGCCGGCATTCGCTATCGGCGGCTTGGCGAAGAACACTGGTCAAAAGGCATTTTCGCCAAGCTCGACAGCGCGCGCGACATGTCCGAAGTGATGACCCTCAACGATCTTGCCGCCGACACCGACCATGAATATCAGGCCGGCTGGTTCAGCCCCATGAGTCCGGTGCACACCGTAGAAACAGTTCAGGAGCTGCCGCTGCAATGGCCGCGACAGATCCACCGCTTCCGCACCCGCTCCAGCCAGCAGACCCTGCCCAGAGCCTACATAGTGGGGTCTTGCCGTTATCTGCGCATCACCGCGGGCATCGCCTCCGCGCCTCATGTGGGCGACAGGATCTTTGCCTCGATATCCAATTTGCTGGAACAGGCCGAGCCGCCCGTCAGCGCGATGTTATTGACGGGTGATCAGATCTACGTCGATGACCTGAACTTCGTTGCCCCCGACCGGGAACTCAAGGACATTCTTCACAAGTATCGCGTGGCGTTCTCACAGCCGAACATTGCAACATTAATGTCAGGACTGCCCACTTACATGATCCTTGATGATCATGAGATCGAAGACAACTGGCCAGCCAACAAAAACAAATCCGATGAGTTGTTATATGCCAATGCAATGAAGGCCTATGAGCTCTATCAAGCCAGCCATAGTCCGGCCCACGAACTTTCTTCCACCGGTCAAATAAACAGGGAACTTCACAAGTATTGGTATCAGTTCACGGAAGGCGATATCGAATGGTTTGTCACCGACAGCAGAACCCGACGCAACCTTTCGGCCGCCGACCGACGCATCCTGGATGTCGAGCAGGAACACGCGCTGTGCACATGGCTGATCAACAGCCCGGCCCGCGTCAAATTCGTGGTCACCAGCGTGATGTTCTACCCTGACTGCAAGCGCTCGGACGATGACGCCTGGCAAGCCTTTCCCGAGCAACGGCTGCGACTGCTGGAGACGATTCGCACGCACCGCATCAAGAATGTGATTTTCGTTTCCGGTGACGTCCACGGCTCGCTGACCAGCCGCCTGACCCACAGCGAAGACCCGGACTTCGAAGTCCACACCATCGTCTCGTCACCGCTGTGCAACAGCAAAATGCTGCCCTACGCCAAGGCCTCCACCTTCATCCTCGATCAACCCCTGGCCCGAACCGCGGCGGGCGATTATCAGCATGAATTGACGGGCGAGGTGATCAGCCAGGATAACTTCGCGCATGTGATCGTCGATACCGAACAGATTCAGGTGCGTTATCACGATCGGGATGGCAACCTGCTGCAATCGACCGGCATTGAATTGCATCAGGGCTGAAAGCGGCAAGCAGGATGACTTTTTGCGCTATTAACTGAAGAAATCCGCGCTTCTGCCGAGATATTCTTATAGCACTTGGCCTTCATGTCTCTTGTCAGTCGGTGTCGCAATGATGCAACCTTGCCGCAGGCAACAGTAAAGGGGCGAGAGCCCGGCGCGTTCAGCAAATTCGAAGCGAGTTTCCCTCAATGAAAAGCCAACCCGATGCCGCCAGCCGTATGGTGGCCGAGGTAGTGACGCAGTTGCCTGTGCCCTCGCGGCTCGGCATGCTGCGTTTCGAACGGCTGAATGAGCCAAGCTGGGCGCTGCTGTTTCTTGATCCCAATTGCGAACGCCAGTTCGGCCTGCCGGCCATGGAGCTGTGCGCTCTGGTCGGCTCGCCCTACGCCAGCCTGATGGAGCCGGAAGCGCGCTATCAACTGCACGATGCCATCCAGCAACAACTGAGCGAGCACTCGCATTATCTGATCCGCTACACCCTGCACACCGCCACCGGCTCGCTGAGCCTGCTGGAAATGGGTGAACCCTTCAAACAACACAATCGACACCTGCTGCGCGGTTACCTATTGGTGATCGACGGCTTGTTCGAAGACGATCCCCTGCTGCCGGCGCTGGATCTGGAAACCCGGAACTCGCGCCTGCAAATTGCCCTGGAACTCAACCAGCGCGCCCAGCAGGAACAACTGCAGCATCTGGAACGGGCACGTGCCCAGCAGGACCTGATCCTGCTGCTGACCCGCCAGCGCTACAGCAGCAACAACTCCCTGAAAGAAGCCGCCGAGCTGATTACGCGCAGTGCCTGTGACATCTACGAAATCGACTGCGCCAGCCTGTGGAACCTCGAAGGTTCGATGCTGGTGCCCATCTCGGCCTATCACCGCACCCGCGAGGAATACCTGCTGCCGGCGCCCATCGACGTCAGCCATTTCCCCGATTACCTCGACGCCTTGCACACCGGCCGCGCCATCGACGCCCATAACGCCATTCACGACCCGCGCACCCGGGAAATGGCCGAAAGCCTGCGCCCGCGCAATGTCAATGCGATGCTCGATGCCAGCATCCGCGTCGATGGCCAGGTGGTCGGCGTGCTGTGCCTGGAGCAAACCGGTGCCACCCGTGCCTGGCAGTCGGACGAAATCGCCTTTGCCGGCGAACTGGCCGATCAGTTCGCCCAGGTCATCAGCAATCACAACCGGCGCACCGCCACCAGCGCCCTGCACCTGTTCCAGCGCGCGGTCGAGCAAAGTGCCAACGCCTTTTTGCTGGTCAATTGCGACGGTGTGGTCGAGTACGTCAACCCGAGCTTCACCGCAATCACCCAATACAGCACCGAAGAAGTCCATGGCCAGCGGCTGTCGGAACTGCCGGCCCTGGAAAACCTCAGCGAACTGCTGTTCGACGCGCCCTCGGCGCTGGCCAAGAGCAACAGCTGGCAGGGCGAATTCAAGAGCCGGCGCAAAAACCTCGAACCCTACTGGGGCCAGTTGTCGATTTCCAAGGTCTATGGCGACAACCGCGAGCTGACCCATTACATCGGCATCTATGAAGACATCACCCAGACCAAGCTCGCCCAGCAACGCATCGAGCGCCTGGCCTACACCGACAACCTGACCAACCTGGGCAATCGTCCGGCGTTCATCCGCAACCTCGACGAACGCTTCGCCCGCGACACCGATACCCCGATCAGCCTGTTGCTGGTGGACATCGACAACTTCAAACGGATCAACGACAGCCTCGGCCACCAGACCGGCGACAAACTGCTGATCAGCCTGGCCCGACGCCTGCGCAACAGCCTTATCCCAAGCGGCAGCCTGGCGCGTTTTGCCAGTAACGAATTCGCCGTGCTGCTGGACAACAGCGACCTCTCGGTGGGCCAGCAAGTGGCCAATCAACTGCTGGCGACCCTCGACAAACCGATGTTCGTCGACAACCAGTTGATCAGCGTGACCGGCTCCGTGGGCCTGGCCTGTGCACCGCTGCACGGGCGCGACCCGCAAACCCTGATGCGTAACGCCGGCCTGGCGCTGCACAAGGCCAAGGCCAACGGCAAGCATCAGGTGCAAGTATTCACCGAAGCCCTGAACGCCGAGGCCAGCTACAAGCTGTTTGTCGAAAACAACCTGCGTCGCGCCCTGACCCAGAACGAACTCGACGTGTTCTACCAGCCCAAGCTGTGCCTGCGCAGCGGTCGCCTGCTGGGAATGGAAGCGCTGCTGCGCTGGGATCACCCGGAAAAAGGCATGATCCGCCCAGACCAGTTCATCAGCGTCGCCGAAGAAACCGGCCTGATCATTCCCATCGGCAAATGGATCGCCCGCCAGGCCTGCCGCAAGAGCAAGGAACTGACGGCTGCGGGGCTGGGCAATCTTCAAGTGGCGATCAACCTGTCGCCCAAACAGTTCTCCGACCCGGACCTGGTGGCCTCGATCGCCAATATCCTCAAGGAAGAAGCCCTGCCCGCGCACCTGCTGGAGCTGGAACTGACCGAAGGCCTGCTGCTGGAAGCCACCGAAGACACCCACCTGCAACTCGACCAGCTCAAGCGCCTGGGCCTGACCCTGGCCATGGACGACTTCGGCACCGGTTATTCGTCGCTTAGTTACTTGAAAAAATTCCCGATCGACATCATTAAGATTGATCGAAGCTTCATCCACGAAATCCCGGACAACCAGGACGACATGGAAATCACCTCCGCGGTGATCGCCATGGCCCACAACCTGAAAATCAAGGTCGTGGCTGAAGGCATCGAGACGGCCCAGCAGCTGGCCTTCCTGCGTCGCCATCGTTGTGACGTTGGCCAGGGCTACCTGTTCGACAGACCAATCCCGGGCTGCGAGCTGATCGAAAAGCTCAAACGCTACCCGCGCGGCCCGATCGCCTGACCTGCGGCCCCCATGGACCTGTAGGAGCGAGCTCCTACAGGGTTAGTGCGTAAATGGCCGGTATTGGGCACACTGGCGATCTGATTATTTACATCTCAACCTGACTGAGAGGACTGATAATGGTTCTGCGCTCGGAAATTCTGGTGAACAAAAACGTGCTCCCTACTAAAGAACAAGCTCTGCCCGGCCGCGAAACCCCGATCAAGGTGCCGGACGAACACTTCGTCAACCACAACCCGCTGCTGGGTCCGTTCCCCGGCAACGTCGAATTCGCCATCTTCGGCCTGGGCTGCTTCTGGGGCGCGGAGCGTCGGTTCTGGCAGCGTGAAGGCGTGTACAGCACCGCCGTGGGTTATGCCGGCGGTTTCACGCCAAACCCGACCTACGAAGAAGTCTGTTCGGGCCTGACCGGCCACAGCGAAGTCGTGCTCGTGGTCTACGAGCCGGAAAAAGTCAGCTACGAAGAGCTGCTGAAGATGTTCTGGGAATTGCACAACCCGACCCAGGGCATGCGCCAGGGCAACGACATCGGCACCCAGTACCGCTCGGTGATCTACGCCACCAAACCAGAGCAACTGGAAGCGGCGAAGAAGAGCGCTCAAATATTCCAGGCCGAACTGACCAAGGCCGGCAAAGGCACCATCACCACTGAAATCGATGAAGCCCCGACCTTCTACTACGCCGAGGCGTATCACCAGCAATACCTGGCGAAAAACCCTGAAGGCTATTGCGGGATTGGCGGTACGGGCGTCACCTGCCCGATTTAATCGGCCAACAAACCTGTAGGAGCGAGCCTGCTCGCGATGGTCGTTAACGATAACGCGCACTTTCTGATTTAACGCGTTGCCTTTGCGTCCATCGTCGGAACGCCGCCCGGAGCAATCTCGCTCCTACAGGCACAGAATCAACTCTCGGCAATCAACCAATCCATGCGCCACCCGCCCTGGGTCTGACCAAGCTTCTCGGACAACCACGGCAGCAACTCACGCAACTCTTCCTCCAGCCCCCACGGCGGATTGGCAATCGCCAGCCCGGAACCGTTCAGGCTGTTCGGCGTATCCAGCGGATGCACCAGCAGCTCCACCCGCAGCAACTTCGGCGCGCCCGAACCGGCCAGATCCTGATAAAAGCGGCGTAGCGCACGCTGATCCTTCACCGGGTACCAGATCGCCGCCACGGTTTGCCGCATCCGGCCAATCGCCTCTTTCAGGGACGCCGCGCAACGCTGCATCTCATCGAGCTTCTCGAACGGCGGATCGATCAACATCACCGCACGCTTCTCTTGCACCGGCAACATCGCACGCGGCACATGCCAGCCTTCGCCCAGGTGTACCTTGACCCGACGATCACCGGCCATGTTGTCCTTGAGCAGTACGCCGTCTTCCGGGTGCTTCTCATTGAGCAGCACGCGATCCTGCGCACGGGTCAGACGCCGCGCCAGCTCCGGCGAGCCCGGGTAATAGCGCAACTGCCCATCCGGGTTCATTTCGTGCAGCACCTGCATGTAATCGGCGGTCAGGATCGGCAGATCCGGCTGATCCCACAAACGCGCGATGCCCTCCAGGTACTCACCGGTACGACTGGCCTGATCGCCCTGAAGGTCATACAGACCAATGCCGGCGTGGGTGTCGAGATAGGCAAACGGCTGCTCCTTGCGCGACATCAGGGCGATGAGGCGGGTCAAGGTCAGGTGTTTGAACACATCGGCGTGATTGCCGGCATGGAAGGCGTGACGATAATTCATGGCTGCTCCTGCGAAGGCCGGGAAGTTTACCTTTTACCGGCCGGCAAGTCAGGGGTTGGCGACAGAGTGGTTCACCCAACCACTGTGGCGAGGGAGCTGGCTCCCGCTGGGTTGCGAAGCGACGCCAAGACCTGCCAATCGTGTTTCAACCGACACACCGCACGCTCCCTCGCCACCGAACCGTGCTCGATGCTACTGCGCAGGCCGAGCCCGCAACCGCCGCCCAACCACATCCAGCACATCGCAGCCATCGCGCAACGAAATGGCGCAGAGCAAGGCGAAGTCACTGAGGATGAACGACTCGCACTCGATCGAACCGCGCATGGACAGGTTTTCAAGCACCTGGGTGACGGCGCGAATGCGGTGATTGGCCGCGTCATACAAAACATCGAGTGGCGCGTGGGTGTCGACGAACAGGGTGGGCATGTCGCTGCAGTTGCTGGTCAATGCCATGAAGCGGTTGTCGGGATGGGCGGTCGGTTTTTCGTAGGGGGGATCGGGATGTATGGTTTTCATTTTTTAACCTCTGGTAGAAGCGGGGCTACCATCGGCCTTCCTACGGGCTTGGGTGGCAGCCATACGCGGGGTAGGAATATCGAGACCAGAGAACTCGACCACGCCGAAGCGTGCCCGCGCACAGCCGCCGCAACAGATCTTACGGACGCACGTTAGTGGCCGCAAATCAGGTGTCGACGCCAAAGCGTTTCAACTGGTCTTGAAGGGTTCCTACACCCCACCACTGAATGGTCAGTGACCGCCAAAGACTACCCATGAAACCCACGCGCCAACAGTTCACGGAAACCGTTACGTTTTGAAGGAAATGTCCGAAGACCTTGCCCGGAAAATTCGCAGCGGCCCCCATCCACTAAAGAGATGTGAGACTGCCAGGTAGTCATTGCGCGAAAACATGCGTTTGTTCGTGGCGCCTGCCGGGGGCGTGCTCATCGATTGTCCTTGGGTTACAGGTCAATCGCGCCGGGGCGATCCTCGCCGAGCGAGCTGTTTTTGATCAGGTCGCGGCAGCCATGGGCATGCGCCATCACGCCAACTCCCGCTCCGCCTGCGCGACCAGCTCCGCCTCGCGTTCGGCGATGGCGGCTTCCAGTTCCGGGGAGCGTTTGGCCCACTGCTCCGGAGGCAGTGGTTTTGACCATTCGATGATGTCGGGATAGGACAGGTCGGGCGGCGGGTACAGCTTTTTCCTTTGCAGGTAGGTGGCGAGTGGAGCATTGAAGATAAATATGCCGAATATTCCTTCCCACAGCACTGTTAAAAACCAGCCGCGTTCTTTGGCTTTATCGTTCAGGTAATCGATGTAGTAACGCAGGTTGGCGCCGGAGTTAAGCGCCGCAGCCTCCGGTGCGGCTTCCGGACCAACCTCCATGTAGCTACGCATACACTCCCACAACGCCATTGCCGTGGTGCCGCCGCCGCAGTTGAAGCCCAGTGAAAAATGCTTGTTGTCTTCCTTGGCCTGCGGGTCCGGATTTTCGAAACCAATGATCAACAGACCCATGGTGGCTCGACCAGCCTGACTCACCGACGACTGCTGGGTGGCGGCGGCGGTCACGGTTTCCCATGGGACGATCCAGTACTCGCCATCGTCGCGCGGGACACAGACTTCTCGGCGTTGGCGATTGAAGCGCACGGGGAGCGGGACTTCGCGGAAGAGGCCTTGGATTATAAAAATGGCTGGGATACCAGTGATCACCCCTCCCCCGATAAGAGTAAAGGTGCTCAGTTCAGGTGAAATGTTTCTGAGTCCATAAGCCAGAGATAAAAACAACATCACCCCCGGCCACAACACCATCACCGCCGAACCGATGCTGTAGCTGCCAACATCCAAAAACACCTCGTTTTTGCGCCAGATGACGTTGAGCACATCGGAGGGTTTTCTACCCGTGGGGATGGGCAGCGGCGCCAGGTAGTCATTGCGCGAAAGCAGCCGTTTTTTCGTGGTACCTGCCGGCGGCGTGCTCATCGTTTGTCCTTTGGTTGCAGGTAAATCGCACCGGGGTTGCCCTCGCCGAGCGGGTAGTTCGGAACCCGATCCAGTTCAGGCGTCGGGTCCGCCCAGAGTGCGATCACGCCCGTTGAGTGATTGAGGGTAAAGGCCAGCCCTCGCTCGCCGCCGATGAAGCGTTGGGCGCCAAGCATGGCGGTCAATGGCGTGCGATAGCGCACACGCAGGGACACCGTGGCGGGTTGGGAGCTCAGGACATTGTTCAGTGTGTTGAACGGGTCGCTCAGGCGCAGGCCCTGGGTATGCGCCATCACGCCAACTCCCGCTCCGCCTGCGCGGCCAGTTCCGCCTCGCGTTCGGCGATGGCGGCCTCCAGTTCCGGGGAGCGTTTGGCCCACTGCTCGGGAGGCAGGGGTTTAGACCATTCGATGATGTCGGGATAGGGCAGGTCGGGCGGCGGGTACAGCTTTTTCCTTTGCAGGTAGGTGGCGAGTGGAGCATTGAAGATAAATATGCCGAATATTCCTTCCCACAGCACTGTTAAAAACCAGCCGCGTTCTTTGGCTTTATCGTTCAGGTAGTCGATGTAGTAACGCAGGTTGGCGCCGGAGTTAAGCGCTGCAGCCTCCGGTGCGGCTTCCGGACCAACCTCCATGTAGCTACGCATACACTCCCACAACGCCATCGCCGTGGTCCCGCCGCCGCAGTTGAAACCCAGTGAATAGTGCTTGTTGTCTTCCCTGGCCTGCGGGTCCGGATTTTCGAAACCAATGATCAACAACCCCATGGAGGCTCGACCAGCCTGACTCACCGACGACTGCTGGGTGGCGGCGGCGGTCACGGTTTCCCACGGGACGATCCAGTATTCGCCATCGTCGCGCGGGACGCAGACCTCTCGGCGTTGGCGATTGAAGCGCACGGGGAGCGGGACTTCGCGGAAGAGGCCTTGGATCAAGATCAGTATCGGAATGCCCAAAATAACCGCCCCCAGGATCAAAATACCTTGGCTTAAATCAGGGTCGAGATTTCGCGTGAAGAACGACATGGCTAAAAACAGCATCACCGAAGGCCACATCACCATCACCGCCGAGCCGATGCTGTAGTTGCCAATATCAATAAACACCTCGTTTTTGCGCCATATGACGTTGAGCACATCGGAGGGTTTTCTACCCGTGGGGATGGGCAATGGCGCCAGATAGTCATTGCGCGAAAGCAGCCGTTTTTTGGTGGTACCTGCCGGCGGCGTGCTCATCGTTTGTCCTTGGGTTGCAGGTAAATCGCGCCGGGGTTGCCTTCGCCGAGTGGGTAGTTCGGAACCCGATCCAGCTCAGGCGTCGGGTCCGCCCAGAGTGCGATCACGCCCGTGGAGTCATTCAGGGTAAAGGCCAGCCCTCGTTCGCCGCCGATGAAGCGTTGGGCGCCGAGCATGGCGGTCAGTGGCGTGCGATAGCGCACACGCAGGGAAACCGTGGCGGGTTGGGAGCTCAGGACATTGTTCAGTGTGTTGAACGGGCCGCTCAGGCGCAGGCCCTGGCCTTCCTTGAACGGCATCCACTGGCAGGCGCTGCTGGCCAGCCAGTGCGGCGTCAGGTCGCGCCAGCGACGCGGTAGTTTGAAATGGCCGGTACGGCTGTTTTTGATCAGGTCGCGGTAGTCCTGAGTATCCACCGGATCACCGACCATGCTCAGTTCCAGGTAGACACTGTCGGGCTCGGCACCTGGCAAGTCGAGGGTCAGGTGATTGATGGAACTGAAGTACTCGAGGCGGGAAGGGCCATTACCATGGTTGGACTTCACGTTGCTTTCCATGCTGACCCGCGGCGCATAGAGGATGAAGTACAGCCGGTCGAGCTCATCCTGCTGGGCCTTGGGCGGGATAGGCTGCAGATCCTTGGCCCGCGCCTTTGACCAGCAGCAGCGGTTCAGGAAGTTTTGCAGCGGGGTTTGCTGCAGGAGGCTGGTGATCAGGTGCAGTACACCAAGCATGAGAATCAGCCAGTTCAACGGTCCCATGTACAGCGTGTAACGCAAGATGGCGACATCAACGGTAATTGACCCTGCCAGGGCACGAGCGGTGTAGCCAAACCCTAACAGCGCTTGAGTGCCGAAGGTCGCTATTTGTCCACCGACCACGGTTTGGCGCATCTCCAACCACGGGTCGACTAGGCTTTGGGCGCTCTCCAACTGAATTTGTAAGGACTTGAACTCTGTGAATGCCGCAGCGGCTGAAAATCCACCGATCACTCCACCAAACAGAGTAAGTGCAGGTGCCGCTGAGCCATAGAAGTGAAATCGATCCCGCCCCAACCCCTTCCGTACCTGACTATCAACCACTGCCACCAACGCCGCCCCCGCATACAACGTCGCCGAGACCGTGTCACGAACCCGCCGGCTGTCCATCCCCTCCAGCACCCCGGCCTGACTCAAATAGTTATTTGCATTGACCACGTTCAACAACAACGCCGCCAACGGCACCACCCCACCGCTGTTGACCACCACCGGCGATTGGGTAATCCACCCCATCTGCCCGGCACCAATGGCCTTGCCGGTCGCCCTGGCCCAGTGGCCCAGCGCTTCGGCCTGCTGGCCCACCAGCTTCGCCACTGACCGGCCCGCCTCGGTGACAATCTGCAAGCGCGTGTCGTTGCCCAGGCGCGCGGCGACAAAGATGCCCATCCAGGAACGACCGAGGCCGTTGTCACCCTTGAGCAGCAACAGCGCCGCCGCCAACCGGTTGACCAGCACGCTCCATTGGCTGCCGACGTCACGGGCCATGTTGGCGATGTCGCGCAGGGTCGGTTCGCTCAATGGCGCCAGCGCCTGATGGGTCGCGCTGAGGTTGTCGGAGGCCAGGGCGGCCGTCAGCTCGCTCAGGCGCGAAGCGCTGTTCACGGCCGCATCGATGGAGGGTGTCCAGGCGTTGAACAGTTGCTTCAGGGCGCCGCCGTCAGGGGCACGGATGTAGTCGGCGTATTGTTCGGCGCCCTGGGCGCGGAGGCACTGGGCGCTCAGGCAGCCGGTGGCCAGTTCGGTCAGCCAGCGGCGCGTCTCCCGGTCGTCGTAGTCGACAAACCAGGTGCCGCTGTGTGAGCGCTTGAGGTACAGGCCCCGGTCGGCGAACAGCGCGGTATGACGCTGTTCCAGTTGCTGGTAATG